>CAZHYX010000049.1:0-13636 GCA_964536675.1 uncultured Flavobacteriaceae bacterium | reverse complement strand
TTGTAATTTTTTTGTGTTTATAATTCTTCTACCATCATAAGTTTCACTAATTGGTACGTATAAACTATCCATAGCTTCTGCATAATACGCATCTGGATATTCACTAGCACTCCATACTAATTCTGGTTCCCAATTTAAAGCTTTACCTTCTGTAGGAGAATTTAAGTCTCCCAAACTACCATAATTATCCATCATATATTTATAATATACATTGGCAGTAGTATCTGGTTCAGCAAATTTAAATTTTTGAATTCCTGAAGCATCTCCACTGTCACCACCTGCTTGAGCACCGGCATCAAGATCAGCACTTGCAGCACCAAAACCAGCTTCATCGGCAAGAATTGCTAGTTGAGTTCTTATTATAGAATCTCTAACTAAAACAACAAACTGTCTATATTCACTATTTGTAATTTCTGTTTCGTCCATATAAAACGGTCTTACAGTAACAGTTCTTGATGGTGTACTTAATGAACCCGCAATGTCTTCATCTGATTTACCCATAGTAAAAGCGCCACCCGGAATTAATGCCATCCCTAATGGTTTTTCTGGAAAAAATTTCTTTTTAGATCTAACTCCTGTTAGTTCTCCTCTATCACTTGATCCACAACTTGTTGTTAATGCAAAAATGGCAAGTAAAAAATATACGGTTACTTTTTTCATAAATGTAAAATTTATTATCCCGTAAACGGGAGTAATACTATTCGTTTTTATTAAAACAATTTTAACTAAAATGATTGTTCGATTTCGTAGAATCACTTTAAGAACGTCAAAAAAATATATTTAGTGTATAACTAATTTAATTTTCTGAAAGTTTTCCACCATCTTTCGGGGGTTACCTGATTACCTGCTCTTAAATAATCTTGATACGTACATGGTATTAACGCACGCTTTGTAACTTTATTATGATGATGCTCAACTTCCATCCACCATCTATCACTTTTGTTACTTTTATAGAAGTTAATTGTAGTGTCTTCTATAGGTACTATATATTTCTTGTAATCTTTTTTTGAAGTAAAAGGATATTCGTTTATTCTAAAATTATAGCCTTCAATAAAATACCATATCATTTGTGCTATTAAATGTGCAGTTTGATCTTTCTCATCTAACTTGGCATTATATTCATATATACCAAATGATGAAACCTTATCACTAATACCCGCATAACGAGTAATTGCACAGATTGTTTCGCCATAGAAACCATTAGGTACGGCATTTTTATTTGCAGGAGCTTCTGATCTTCTTATGGCACTAATATCTATACTCACAATATCTGTATCTCGCATTATAGGTTCAACCAACTTAACATCATTGGCAACTTCACCTAACCTATAACAATCAAAATGTAATTTTCTTAATAAGTCTATTTCTTCTTGCGAGTTGAAAAAAGTTTGATACCCTATATTAGTATAGTTAAAAAGATTGCTTGGTTTTTCCATCACAATCTTACTTAAAAAGGATTCGGAAGAGACTTCTTCATCAATACTTCCTAAATTAAATTTAGTATCAACAACTGTTAAGTTTACGGTTTGTTCTAATTTATCGTAGGCTCTATAATTTGCATAGGTTAAATCTTGCCCACCTCCTATAATAATAGGTATAACATTTTTCTTTACAAGATAAGTTATGATTTCTTGAACAGCAAAATAGGTATCATCTTCGTCGTTCCCTTGTGGAATATTACCTAAATCAACAATTTTTGAAAACCAGTTGCCGGGAAATAATTGGTATAAGTATTTACGAATGCCACTAAAATTATCACCAGTACCAAAATTATCAACTGCTCTTCTACCTTCATGTACTCCTATAATAGCGATATGTGCTCCGGTGATATCTGGTAAACCATTCTTTTTTGAATGTATATGAATGCTCTTACCTAAAGATTGATTTGAAAGCATCGTTGTATGAGCAATATCTGCATCTTCAACTGGTAAAAGAAAATCAAAATTCATAAGACATTAGGTTGTGAAAAATTATTTCTTAGTAGTTTTTCTTTTGGCTTTTTTCTTTTTAGGAGTTTTCTTTTCAATAATAGCTTGCACTTCTTCTAATGTCAATTTCTCAGCATTGGTAGTTTTTGGCATTTCAATTTTCAATTTCCCTTTTATAATATTGAATCTGCCCCATCGTGCTTTTTCAACTCTAATTCCTTCTGCTTCCCAATTATGGATTAATTTATCTATATCTTTTTGTTTCTTTGTTTCGATCAATTCTTCTATATCTGCCTGAGATAAATTATCATAATCATATTTTTTATTGACATTGATAAATGTATTATTCCATTTTATAAAAGGTCCGAAACGACCTACACCTTTTTGAACCGGCATTCCTTCGTATTCTGCTATGGGTGCATCTGCTTTTTGTTTTGCTACAATTAATTCAATAGCCCGACCCATATCAACCGACATTGGATTTTCTCCTTTATCAAGAGAAATAAATTTTTTACCAAAACGTATATAAGGTCCAAATCGTCCATTGGCAACAATTATTTCTTCTCCTTCATGGTCTCCTAAGGTTTTAGGTAATTTAAATAGATCAAGTGCTTGTTCAAACGTTATATTACCCAATGTTTGTTCTCCTTGTAGACTGGCAAATTTTGGTTTTTCTTCATCAGTAGCTTCTCCTATTTGCACCATAGCGCCAAAACGACCTAATCGTGCATACATATTTTTACCACTTTCTGGGTCTATACCTAGTAATCGTTCTCCTTTTGCTCGTTCAGCGTTTGCAGTAACGTCTTCTACTTTAGGATGAAAATCGGTATAAAACTCTTTAATCATAGCTGTCCAATCTTCTTTACCACTTGCTATATCGTCAAATTCTTCTTCAACTTTCGCAGTAAAACCATAATCTAAAATGGTAGAAAAATGTTCTACTAAGAAATCCGTTACAACTTTACCAATATCAGTTGGTACTAATTTTCCTTTATCAGAACCTACTTTTTCAATTAATTTTTTTTCAGTAACAGTATTATCTGTTAATCTTAATTCTGTATAACCTCTTTCCGTTCCTTCTACCATTCCTTTAACAATATATTCTCTTCTTTGTATTGTTGAAATTGTTGGCGCGTAGGTAGATGGTCTACCAATACCTAATTCTTCTAATTGTTTTACCAATGAAGCTTCGGTAAATCTACCTAGAGGTCTAGAATATCTTTCTGTTGCTGTTATATAATTATTACCCAACATTTCATTTATAGAAAGCTTAGGTAACATTCCTTCTTGTTCTTCATCTTCAGTATCAGTACCTTCTAGGTATACTTTTAAAAATCCGTCAAATGTAATTACCTCACCATTCGCTGTTAAAACTTTTTCATTTTTGTTATTTGAAATTTTAACATTTGTACGTTCTAATTGAGCTTCGCTCATTTGAGATGAGATAGTACGTTTCCAAATTAAGCTATACAATCTATCTTCGTCATACCCAAGAGAAACTCCTTGTCTACTCATATTAGTAGGTCTTATTGCTTCGTGAGCCTCTTGAGCTCCTTTAGATTTAGATTTATAATTTCTTGGTTTACTATACTGTTCGCCATAAGATGCAATAATTTCTTCTTGAGCAGCACTTTTAGCATCCTCAGAAAGATTTACACTATCGGTTCTCATATAGGTAATCAAACCTGCTTCGTATAAACGTTGGGCTATCATCATCGTTTTAACTACCGGAAAATATAATTTACGTGATGCTTCTTGTTGTAAGGTAGAAGTTGTAAATGGGGCAGCCGGATATTTTTTTGCCGGTTTTGTTTGTAAATCTGTAACTTTAAAATCAGCACTAATACAAGAATTTAAAAATGCCTCTGCTTCTGTTCTTGAGGGAAAGTTCTTAGGTAACTTCGCTTTGAATTTTTTACCTTCTGTATTCGTAAATTCTGCATCAACTCTATAAGAAGCTACTGGAGTAAAATTTTCTATTTGACGTTCACGTTCAACTATTAATCGTACAGCAACAGACTGTACACGACCAGCAGATAATCCTCCTTTTACTTTACGCCACAGCACAGGTGAAAGTTCATAACCAACTAATCTATCTAATACTCTACGTGCTTGTTGCGCATTCACTAAATTATAATTAATGCTACGTGGGTTTTCAACAGCTTTCAAAATAGCTGTTTTGGTAATTTCATGAAATACAATACGTTTTGTATTCTCTTCTGTAAGTTTTAACTGCTCATATAAATGCCATGCAATCGCCTCTCCTTCTCGATCCTCATCACTTGCTAACCAAACAGTATCAGCTTTTTTCGCTAAGTCTTTCAGCTTTTTAACAACTGCCTTTTTATCGGCTGGAACTTTATAATTTGCTTTAAAATCACTATCAACATTTACACCCAACTCCTTTGATGGTAAGTCTGCAATATGACCAAAACTTGATTCAACTTGAAAATTCTTACCTAGAAATTTTTCTATAGTTTTTGCCTTTGCAGGCGACTCTACTATTACCAAATTTTTTGCCATATTTTCAATTCAAATGTTACTATATAAAGTTTTAAAACTACAATTTTAAGATTGCAAAAGTATATAGAATTTTTTTAATGTTTGTTTTTTTAATTTTTCCACACTTTTTTTGATGGTTTAGAGTTGTTAATTTTATGCCAATATGTCATGTAATTTAGATTTTGGTTGTATCTTTGCAATCCGTTTTTATATAAATGTATGAGTGCTGAAAAAGTCATAGAAGAAAAAAAGCAAGGTCAGGCATTGGTTACTGAACAAATAAAAGGTAATAGCAAGAAACTTTTTATAGAAAGTTATGGTTGTCAGATGAATTTAAATGATAGCGAAATTGTGGCTTCTATTTTGTCTAACCAAGGTTTTAATACTACCCAAATATTAGAAGAGGCAGATTTAGTATTGGTAAATACCTGTTCTATTCGTGAGAAGGCTGAACTAACCATTCGTAAACGTTTACAAAAATATAATGCTGTAAAACAACAATCTAATAAAAATATGAAAATTGGTGTTTTGGGTTGTATGGCTGAACGATTAAAAACCAAATTTTTAGAAGAAGAAAAAATGGTTGACCTTGTGGTTGGTCCGGATGCTTATAGAGATTTACCTAATTTAGTTGAAGAAGTTGAAGCAGGTAGAGATGCAGTTAATGTAATTCTTTCTAAAGATGAAACCTATGCTGATGTATCTCCAGTAAGATTAAATTCAAACGGAGTTTCTGCTTTTGTTTCTATTACTCGCGGATGTGATAATATGTGTACTTTTTGCGTAGTACCTTTTACAAGAGGTAGAGAACGAAGTCGTGACCCGCAAAGTATTCTAAAAGAAATACAAGAACTTGTTGATAAAAATTATAAGGAAGTTACATTATTGGGGCAAAATGTAGATAGTTATTTATGGTATGGTGGTGGACTCAAAAAAGATTTTAAAAAAGCTTCTGAAATTGCTAGAGCAACTGCTGTAGATTTTGCGCAATTATTAGATTTGTGTGCTACTGAGTTTCCAAAAACACGTTTTCGCTTTGCAACTTCTAACCCTCAAGATATGAGTATTGATGTGATATATGCAATGGCGAAACATAATAATATTTGTAAATACATTCACCTACCAGTACAATCTGGAAGTACCAAAATATTACAACGTATGAATCGTCAACATACACGTGAAGAGTATATTGAATTGATTGATAATATTAACAGAATAATTCCTGATTGTGCTTTCTCTCAAGATATGATTACCGGATTTTGCGGTGAAACCGAAGAAGATCATCAAGAGACATTATCCTTAATGAAATATGTAAAATATGATTTCGGGTTTATGTTTGCTTATTCAGAAAGACCAGGAACATTAGCTGCTAAAAAAATGGAAGATGATATTCCATTAGTAATCAAAAAAAGACGTTTGGCAGAAATTATAGTATTGCAGCAAGAACATTCGCATTATAGAACCAAACAACATGTGGGTAAAATTGAAGAAGTATTGATTGAAGGTACTTCAAAAAAATCTGATACGCATTGGAAAGGTAGAAATACACAAAATACCGTTGTGGTTTTCCCAAAAGAAAACTATAAACTAGGTGATTTTGTAAATATAAGAATTGAAAATTGTACTTCAGCCACACTCATTGGAAAAGCCGTTGGGTTTTCTGAAAATAATTAAAAAGTCAGAAGATAGGAGACAGGAAGTTTCATGTAAGGTCTTGTAGGTATGAATCTGAAAATTGAAATTAGTTGAAAATAATAAAAATTTAAATTTTCCCTTTGGGGAATTAAAAGGGGCTTATGGAAAATTTACAAACCATAAAACAACGTTTTGGTATTATCGGAAACGATATGCATTTAAACAGGGCTTTAGAAAAATCTATTAGAGTTGCACCTACAGATATTTCTGTGTTAGTAACTGGTGAAAGTGGTGTTGGTAAAGAAAGTATTCCAAAAATAATTCATCAACTATCACATAGAAAGCATTCAAAATATATTGCCATTAACTGTGGTGCTATACCAGAAGGTACTATTGATAGTGAATTGTTTGGTCATGAAAAAGGTTCTTTTACAGGTGCAACACAAACCAGAAGTGGTTATTTTGAAGTTGCTGACGGTGGTACTATTTTTTTAGATGAAGTTGGCGAATTGCCACTCACAACTCAAGTACGTTTATTACGTGTATTAGAAAATGGGGAGTTTATTAAAGTAGGCTCATCTAAAGTCCAAAAAACAGATATCAGAATTGTTGCCGCTAGTAATCTTAATATGATGGCAGCTATCCAAAAAGGAAAGTTTCGTGAAGACCTTTACTATCGTTTAAGTACTGTAGAAATTCATCTTCCTGCATTGCGTAAACGTAAAGATGATATTCATTTATTATTTAGAAAATTCGCGTCAGATTTCGCTCAAAAATATAATATGCCTACAATCAGGTTAGAACCTGATGGATTGAATATTTTAGAAAATTACTCTTGGAGAGGAAACATTCGTCAATTAAGAAATATAACTGAACAAATATCAGTTATTGAAAAAAACAGAAGTATTACCGTTGAGATGCTTAAAAGTTATTTACCGAATTATAATTCTAATTTCCCAGCCTTAATTGATGGTCAATCTAATGGTAGTGATTTTGCAAATGAACGTGAAATTCTATACAAAGTGCTATTTGATATGCGTAATGATATTACCGATTTAAAAAAACTTACACTAGAATTAATGGATAATGGTACTAATACATCTTCTAAAGAAAACGCGCAACAATTAATTCAAAAAATTTATGGAGACAATTCTAATGAAGAAAATAATTTAGTCGAAATTATATCTCCACAAAAAACGGAAGTGTATCAGTCAACACCAACAAGTTTTCAAGAAAGCTTCCAAGATGCAGAAACTGTTGAAGAAACCATCTCATTACAAGAAAAAGAATTTGAGATGATAAAAAAATCTTTAAAAAGAAATAATAACAAACGAAAATTAGCCGCTAAAGAATTAGGTATTTCTGAACGCACACTCTATCGAAAAATTAAACAATACGATTTATAGATTATTGATAAAGTAAACTCGTTCTTTTCTTTGGATTGAATTAGTGTATGTTTTTTTGCCACTAATAAATTGTTTTAAAAATAAAGTTATGAGTTTGCCTTGTGGATTATTAATTAGTTATTTGCATAATCGTTGATTTTTTTTAACTTTGAAAAAATGAATAAAACTATATTTTCAGCCTTAATTATATTACTTTTTGCAATACAAAGCTGTGGTGTATATTCATTTACTGGAGGTAGTACCGGTGATGCCAAAACAATACAGATTGATTTTTTTCCAAATAACGCCGCTTTGGTTGAACCAACGGTAAGCCAAAAGTTTACTGTAGCATTACAGGACCTATTTATAAGTCAAACAAACTTAAGTTTAACTTCATCTGGAGGTGATTTGCATTTTGAAGGCGAAATTATTGACTATAAAGTTCTTCCCATTAGTGCTACGGCAGATCAAACAGCGGCTCAAAACAGACTTAGCATTTCAATTAGAGTACGATTTTATAATAAATTAGTTGAAGAAGATGATTTTGAAAAGACTTTTTCTTTCTTTTCAGATTTTGATGCTGATCAACAATTAGCAGGTTCTGTTTTAGAAGATGCACTTAATGAAATTTTTGAACGTATAACACAAGATATTTTTAATGCTTCAGTAGCAAAATGGTAAAATATGAACGTCGTAGAATTTACATCATTATTAAAATATCCTAACAATGTTACTATAGATCAAACAACTGCTATTGAAGATATATTAGATAACTATCCCTATTTTCAAGCTGCCAGAATTATTCACCTAAAAGGTCTAAAAAATCAGCATAGCTATAAATATAATAATGCTTTAAAAACAACTGCAGCTTATACTACCAATAGAACTATTTTATTTGATTTTATAACTGCCAATACACTTGACGCTTCTAGTTATATAGAAAAAGAACAACAGTTTATTACTGATAGTGAAATTATTGATTTAGAAGTTGTCAAAAGACCTTTGATAAGTAGCCCAGTATTAGTAACTGATACAAAGCCAGAAAAAATTCAGTTAGCCAAGGAAAAATTAAATATTGGTAAACCACTGATTTTTGACATTTCTGAAATGCATTCGTTTAATGAATGGTTACAGGTTACTTTATTAGAACCCATAGAGCGTGAAGAAGTCAAACCAACTAATGTCCGAAAAGAACAAGATGATAGATTTGATTTAATTGAACAATTTATTAAAGATAAGCCAAAGATAAAACCTCTAGTATCAAATGATAATACAAACATTGCTATAGAGAGTGTTACTGAGAATGAAAACTTGATGACTGAAACATTAGCTCGTGTATATTTAGAGCAAAAACAATACAATAAAGCCATACAAGCTTTTAAGATTTTAAGTTTGAAATATCCAGAAAAAAGTAGTTTCTTTGCAGACCGAATTAAAGCAATAAAATTTTTACAAAAAAATAATTCATAAATCATGTCTTATACATTATTTTTAATCCTGATTGGTATCGTAGCAGTATTACTTATATTAATCATAATGGTACAAAACCCTAAAGGTGGCGGTTTGTCATCTTCCTTTGGCGGTCAAGGTTCTCAAAGCTTAGGTGGTGTACAAAATACGACCAACTTTTTAGACAGAAGTACTTGGACATTAGCCATAGCACTTTTTGCCCTAATATTATTGTCGAATTTTGCTATTGAAAGAGATACTGTTGATACAAGATCTCAGTTAGAAGAAACTATAAATAATCGAGAAGTTTCTGATGAAATTCCAATAGGTATAGAAAACCAAACAACTACGGTTCAAGATTCAACAGAGTAGAATCAAAATTATATCTATTTTGAAATAGAAATCATATAAAAATGCTGACGGAAATGACACGTTGGCATTTTTTATTTTAATCTTTAAGTTTAGAGAACTAAAATTTTATATAAAATGTCTATCTGTCATATATATTAAATTGGCACATTTTTCGACTATAAAATATTTCAATTTAATTAACTAAAAAATTACAAAAATGAGTAAAATAAACATCAAACCACTAGCAGACAGAGTAGTTATTGAGCCTCTTGCTGCAGAAACTAAAACTGCTTCAGGTATTTATATACCAGATTCAGCCAAAGAAAAACCACAACAAGGTAAAGTTGTTGCTGTTGGTAAAGGTACTAAAGACGAACCTACAACTGTAAAAGTTGGTAATACGGTTCTTTATGGAAAATATGCCGGAACTGAGCTCAAACTTGAAGGTGGTGACTATATTATCATGAGAGAAAGTGATATACTGGCAATCATATAATGCTTGTAAATTCCAATTAATAAAAAAATAAATTCCAACTACTTTCGAAGTAAATTATCAATTCCAAAATTGGAATTTGGTATTTGAAAATTGAAAGTTAAAAATTTTTAAATAAAAGTTTTCATTATGGCAAAAGATATAAAATTTGATATAGAAGCACGTGACGGATTAAAACGTGGCGTAGATGCATTAGCAAATGCAGTAAAAGTAACATTAGGACCTAAAGGTCGTAATGTAATAATTGGTAAAGCTTTTGGAGGGCCGCAAATAACCAAAGATGGTGTAACGGTTGCAAGAGAAATTGAGTTAGAAGACACCTTAGAAAACATGGGTGCTCAAATGGTAAAAGAGGTAGCATCAAAAACAAATGATTTAGCTGGTGACGGTACAACAACTGCCACCGTATTGGCTCAAGCTATCGTAAAAGAAGGGTTGAAAAATGTAGCTGCAGGTGCAAATCCTTTAGATTTAAAAAGAGGTATTGACAAAGCTGTAGAGGCTATTGTAGCAGACTTACAAAAACAATCACAAGTTGTCGGAAATAAAATTGATAAAATAAAACAAGTAGCTTCTATTTCTTCAAATAATGACACAAGCCTTGGTGATTTAATTGCTGAAGCTTTTGAAAAAGTTGGTAAAGAAGGTGTAATAACAGTAGAAGAAGCCAAAGGTACCGATACTTATGTAGATATTGTTGAAGGTATGCAATTTGACAGAGGGTATTTATCTCCTTATTTTGTAACTGACTCTGAAAAGATGGTTGTAGACATAGAAAACCCTTATATTTTATTGTATGATAAAAAAATATCTTCGATGAAAGATTTATTACCTGTTTTAGAACCAGTTGCTCAAACAGGTAAACCTTTGTTAATAATTGCTGAAGATGTTGAAGGAGAGGCATTAGCTACTTTAGTAGTAAACAAACTAAGAGGTTCTTTAAAAATAGCCGCAGTAAAAGCACCTGGTTTTGGTGACAGACGTAAAGCAATGTTAGAAGATATTGCGATATTAACCGGCGGAACAGTAATTGCTGAAGAAAGAGGCTTTACATTAGAGAATACCACTATTGATATGTTGGGTACAACCGAAAGAGTTACCATTGATAAAGACAATACTACTGTGGTGAATGGTGCTGGTAAAAAAGCAGATATTAAAGGTAGAGTAAACCAAATTAAATCACAAATAGAAACTACTACCTCTGATTATGATAAAGAAAAATTACAAGAACGTTTAGCTAAATTAGCCGGTGGTGTTGCTGTATTATATGTTGGTGCTGCTTCTGAGGTGGAAATGAAAGAAAAGAAAGATAGAGTTGATGATGCCTTACATGCTACCCGAGCAGCTGTAGAGGAAGGTATTGTTGCCGGTGGTGGTGTAGCATTAATAAGAACAATTGATGTTTTAGGGAAAATTTCTACAGATAATTTAGATGAAACTACCGGAATTCAAATTGTAGCTCGTGCAATTGAAGAACCGTTACGTACTATTGTTGAAAATGCAGGTAGTGAAGGTTCAGTAGTTGCAGCTAAAGTAATAGAAGGCAACAAAGATTTTGGTTTCAATGCTAAAACTGATGAATATGTAAATATGTTTAAAGCAGGAATTATTGATCCTACTAAAGTAACGCGTATTGCATTAGAAAATGCAGCTTCTGTAGCAGGTATGATCTTAACTACTGATTGTGCATTGGTTGATATTAAAGAAGATGCACCCGCCGGTGGAATGCCACCTATGGGCGGTGGAATGCCGGGAATGATGTAGCAGTGAGCCACAGGTAAGTTTGAGTTTGCTTATGCATAAAAAACTATCATAAATAGAATTAATAAAGAACCCTTTTGATAAATTTAAAAGGGTTTTTAATTGAAAACAGTATTTTACCAATTTAACCTAACTCTCACAGTTAATTGCACTTGGCTAATTTTTATAAATAAATTTATTTTTTATTTGGAACGTTCATTCTTTTTTATATATTTGCATATAGAACGTTCGTTCCGTTATTAATAATAAATATAAAAACATGAGTGATTTAAAAAACAAAGTTGCTGTTATTACCGGAGGTAATAGTGGAATCGGTTATGCATCGGCCAAAGAATTAAAAGATAAAGGTGCAGACGTAATCATTACAGGAAGATCAGTTGAAAAAGTAAAAAAAGCTGCAAACGAACTTGGAGTTAAAGGGATTGTAGCCGATGTTACAGATTTATCTCAAATAGATAGTCTTGTAAATGAAGTTAAAAATGAATATGGAAAAGTGGATGTTTTGCTTGTAAATGCAGGTGTCTTCACTCCTGCACCTATTGGTCAAAACACAGAAGCATCATTCGATTATCAAATGAATATAAATTTTAAAGGTGCTGTCTTTACATTAGAAAAGTTTTTACCGATTTTAAATGATGGGGCATCTGTTATTAATATTTCATCTGAATTAGCAAATAAAGGTGTAGCTAATACAGCAATTTATAGTGCTTCTAAAGCGGCTATGAATTCATATACAAAAACATCTGCAACAGAACTAGCTCCAAGAAAAATTAGAGTAAATTCAATTAATCCAGGGCCAATAAATACTCCAATTTATGGCAAGACCGGTATGTCTGAAGAACAGCTAAATGGCATGGCAGAAACATTTCAAAACAGAGTACCATTAAAAAGGTTTGCTGAACCAATTGAAGTTGCAAAATTAGTTACTTTTTTAGCGTCTGATGATTCCTCATTTATTACAGGTTCTGAGTATAATATTGGTGGTGGTATAAATATTAGTATTTAATCTCGATTATATATTTGATTTAATTTTTTTAACTTTATTTGGAACATTTGTTCTAATATTTGTAAATTTGAGGGTTGGATTTAAAATTCAATCCTCTTTTCTTATTATGCCAAGAGTAAAATTATTTAACGAAGAAGATGTACTTCAAAAGGCAATAGAGCTTTTTTGGAAAAAAGGTTTTAGTGATACTTCCATGCAAGACTTGGTAGACCACCTTAGAATAAACAGAGGAAGTCTATACGATACTTTTGGGGGTAAAAAAGAACTTTTTGATAAAGCTTTTAGGCGCTATAAAGAAGTTAATAATAAAATGATGATTCAGTTTTTAGAGAATCAATCTTCTGTTAAAGAAGGGTTACTTAAGCTTTTTGAGTTACCTATAAACGCTTCGATTTGTGATAAAGGTGATGTTAGAGGATGTTTTGCTGTCAATACAACTACAGAATTACTTCCTAAAGATAAAAAGATCCACTCTATTTTGAAGGAAAATAAAATAGAAATAGAAAAAATATTCTATGATTATTTACAAAGAGGAGTCAAAAATGGCGAAATAACAAAAGGCAAAGATATCGCTACGATTTCATCTTTTATTTATGCTCTTCTTAATGGAATTTTGGTTATTGGAAAAATCAACCCTGATAAAAAATATTTGCTAAATATTGTTAAAAAAGGACTTTCTGTTCTAGATTAAACTTATACCAAAATAAACTACCCAGAGGCAGAGCCATCGAGGTACCGTGCCACCGGCAGGCGGGTTAAATGGAGTTTGCTATGCATACATCGTTATTTCTCGTCCGCCATAGGCGAGACAGGGAATTAAACCACATCTTCTCGTCCGCCGAATCCGCTTTTGGCGGAGAAGGAGGATTAAATTATAAATAAATTGGAATATATTTTTCTTTTTTTAAGATACAAATTCTTTTCATAGCCTATAGCTACGGAAATAACTTTTAGCTAAGAGAAAGGGAAATAGAAACGATTTATATGACGTATTTTATGGCTTAATTGGTATTATTTATGCTGATAACCTGAGTTCGACCTAAGATTTAATTTACAGAATCCTAAGATGAGGTGAGATTTGAAGTGTAAAATTATGAGGAATATCTAGATATTTTAATAATTT
>CAZHYX010000048.1:0-13797 GCA_964536675.1 uncultured Flavobacteriaceae bacterium | reverse complement strand
TTTCATGATGAAATATACAAAATATATACGGCATATCAAAATTAAAATGGTATAACCCTTCCGTCACGCTAAGGGCGTGACACCTTCCCTTAAAAAGGAAGGAATTTTAGATACGTGTATTTATCTAAATTTTACACCTCAAACTACTTCCTTTTATTTCGTTTATTATAGTTTTTATCACCTCTGGTTTTAGGTTTTTTATATTTTTTGGCTACTTCTCTACGATAAGAACCGCCTTGATTGGTTTTACTGTTTTTCTTACTTTTTTCATGAAATGAAGCTCCAGCAGTTTCTCTATTCTGTTTATGTGGATTTTCTCTTTCAATAATTTTCGGACGTTCTTCAGGTGTTAACTGCTTTGAAATTTCAACATCATCAGACGGAAAATCAAGCATTGGAATTTTATAAGACATCAATATCTCGATTGCTTCTTTTGCTTCTTGTTCATTGTCTGTTGAAAATAATATAGATTTCCCTTCATGTTCAGCCCTACCGGTTCTCCCAATCCGATGCATATAGTTTTCAGGAAACTTTGGTGTGTCAAAATTGATAACGTGACTAATTTCACTAAGATCTAATCCGCGAGCCATTACATCAGTAGCTACTAAAATCCTATTTTCTCCTTTATCAAATTGTTTAATAGAGCGTATCCTATAATTCTGTGTTTTATTTGAATGTATGACACAAATTTCTGAATCATATACCTCTTCTAATGCTTCAAACAATCTATCTGCACTCTTTTTATTAGATACAAATACCAATACTTTATGATATGCTTCTTTATCTTTTAATAAATAGGATAATAAATTAACCTTTGTATAAAAATTCGTTACGTTGTAACATTGCTGACTAATATTATCTAATGGAGTGCCACTTACAGCAACTGAAATTTTAGTAGGTGTTATAAAATAATCATTAATTAAAGCATCTACATCATCTGTCATAGTAGCCGAAAACATAATATTCTGTCTACGTTCAGGGAGAATTTCAAAAATATTTAGCAATTGAAAACGAAATCCCAGATCAAGCATTACATCTACCTCATCAATCACTAATTTTTGAATTGATTTTAACTTTAAAGCTCTGCTTAATGCGAGATCATATAACCTTCCGGGTGTTGCAACAATTATATCTATACCTTGAACAATCGCTTGTTTTTGAGTATTAATATTTGTCCCTCCATAAACGCCCAATACACGAACATTTATGTATTTGGCAATCTTTTCTATTTCTTCAACTATTTGCAATACCAGTTCTCGTGTTGGAACCAATATCATCACTCTTGGATTAAGTTGTTCTGAAAACTTTAAATCGCGTAATATGGGTAACATATATGCAAACGTCTTTCCCGTACCAGTCTGTGCAATACCTACCATATCTTTTCCTGAAAGTATCACAGAAAAAGATTTTTTTTGTATTTGTGTTGGTTGACTAAATCCTAAATCATCAATTGCATAATGCAGTTGTTTTGACAGATTTAATTCTTGAAAAGTGCTCATTTGCAATTATTTTGTGCAAAGGTACTGCAATTCTGACTAAAAAATTCAATGAGAGGTTCTTCGGTCGTGCCTCTCTCTGAATGACAATAGAATATCATTCAGAACGAATTCCGAGTACTTGAGAGAAGTGAAGAGCTTTAAAGACAAAAAACCGACAAAATATGTGTCGGTTTTAGTTTTGTTAAATCAATGTTGATTAATTTCTTATGATGAGATTGCCACGCTTCGCTCGCAATGACACTTCATAAGATACTGAAACAAGTTCTGCATGATGCTTCGCATTATCCTCCAAAGTCATCGAAGCGAATATTTTCATCTGCCATACCAAAATCTTCTCCCATTTTCTGAACTGCATTATTCATTAAGGGTGGCCCACAGAAATATAATTCTAAATCTTCCGGTGCTTCATGTTTCGATAAATATTGATCAATTACTACTTGATGAATAAAGCCTACAAAACCATCTCCTTCTGAATGAATATCTTTTTTAGCTTTCCAATTATCTTCTTCCAATGGATCAGATAAAGCAATAAAGAATTTAAAATTAGGGAAATGCTTTTCTAAATGTCTAAAATGCTCTACGTAAAACAATTCTGCTTTAGAGCGTCCACCATACCAATAAGTAACTATACGACCTGTTTTTAAGGTCTCAAATAATTGATATAAATGTGAACGCATTGGCGCCATACCTGCACCACCACCAACATATAACATCTCGGTATCACTATGATTGATAAAGAACTCACCATAAGGACCAGAAATAGTTACCTTATCACCAGGTTTACAATTGAATATATATGACGATGCAATACCAGGGTTTACATCCATCCAACCACCTTTATCTCTATCAAAAGGAGGTGTTGCAATACGTACATTTAACATAATTTTTCTTCCTTCTGCAGGATAAGAAGCCATGGAATATGCTCTTTCAACAGATTCTGTATTTTTCATCACTAAAGGCCACAATTTAAATTTATCCCAATCGCCTTTAAATTTATCAGGTTCACCCGGATGTTCTTCAGGGTGTGCTGAAACATCAATATTAGCATATTTAATTTCTGTATTCGGAATTTCAATTTGGATATATCCACCTGCTTTATAACCCATATCTTCGGGTATTTCAACTATAAATTCCTTTATAAATGTGGCAACATTATAATTAGAAACAACAGTAGCTTCCCATTTTTTAATTCCGAAAATCTCTTCAGGAATTGAGATATCCATATCTTGTTTTACCTTTACTTGACATGATAAACGAACTCCATCTTTAAGTTGCTTACGTGTAAAATGAGGCACTTCTGTTGGTAAAGCTTCTCCTCCTCCAGAATTAACATGACATTCACATTGAATACAAGTACCACCACCACCACAAGCTGATGGTAAAAATATTTTTTGAGCACCGAGGGTTGTCAATAATGTATCTCCCGAAGCTACTTCTATAACTTTTTCACCATTTATTGTAATCTTTACTGGACCAGATGGTGCTAGTTTTTGTTTTACAACCAATAACAATGAAACTAATGCAAGTGTAATAACTAAAAATGCTATTACCGTAATTATGATTGTTCCTGTTGTGCTAACTGCTAATATCATATTATTCGTTTAAGGCTGTTGTGTTCTCTTCTTTTTCTTCATGGGACGTTTCGACTGCGCTCAACGTGACATCCTCATTATCATCAACCTCTTCTTTTTCTAATTGAATGGCTTGTTCTGTTTTATTTTCAACTTCTTTTTCTTCTCCACCCGTTAACATACCTCCAAAGCTCATAAAACCAATTGCCATTAAACCGGTAATGATGAAGGTAATACCTAAGCCTCTTAATGCCGGTGGCACACTTGAATATCTAATTTTTTCACGGATTGCAGCAATTGCTAAAATGGCTAAGAAAAAACCTATTCCAGAACCTATTCCATATACAGTTGCTAAACTTAACGTTGGAATTTCACGTGATTGCATAAATAATGAACCTCCTAAAATAGCACAGTTTACTGCAATTAATGGTAAGAAAACACCTAATGAATTATATAATGCAGGTGAAAATTTTTCTACAACAATTTCAACCAATTGCACCATAGTTGCAATGGTTGCAATGAACATGATAAATGATAAAAAACTCAAATCATATTCTGCATATTCTTCTCCTAACCAAGATAATGCACCTGGTTGTAATAAATATTGATCTAAAAACCAGTTTAAAGGTACTGTAATTGCCAATACGAATATTACAGCTGCACCTAAACCAACTGCTGTAGCTACTTTTTTAGATACGGCTAGATAAGAACACATTCCTAAAAATGTGGCAAATAGCATGTTGTCTATAAATATTGATTTGAAAAGTAATTCTATGTGTTCCATTTTTTTTATAGTATTGAGTAGTTAGTAGTTAGTATTGAGTTTTCTAATTTCTCAATATAATCTCTCACTACTACTTAATGTTCTTCAATTAATGCTTCATTTCTACTACGTTGAATCCAAATGACAATTCCTAATACAATTAATGCCATAGGTGCTAATAACATAAATCCGTTATTTTCATATCCATAAGCATAGACGCCTGTTTTCTCAATGGAATCTCCTAATACTTTAATTCCTAGTAAAGTACCTGAACCTAATAGTTCTCTAAAGAAACCTACTATTATTAAAATAACCCCATATCCTAGGGCATTTCCTATTCCGTCAAGGAAAGATTTCCAAGGTCCGTTTGCCAAAGCAAAGGCTTCAAAACGACCCATTATAATACAGTTAGTAATAATTAATCCTACAAAAACGGATAAGGTTTTACTTAATTGATAAGCAAAAGCCTTGAGAACTAAATCAACTATAATTACAAGTGTTGCAACCACAATTAACTGAACAATGATTCTAATTTTTGAAGGAATGATATTTCTCATTAATGAGATGACTACGTTACCTACACCTAATACAAATATTACTGCTACTGACATTACAATTGAAGCTTCCAATTCGGCTGTAATTGCTAAAGCGGAACAGATACCTAATACTTGAATGGTAATTGGATTATCATCAGTTAAGGGATCTGTTATTAGTTTTCTATTCTTTTTAGAAAACAAAGGCTCACTAGGTGCCTTAATAACTTTTTCTTGTTCTGCTACTTCTGGCATTTGTTAATTTTTTAAAGTTTTAAAATAAGGCACATATAATTTCAAATCATTCTTAATCATTGCAGTTACTCCATCTCCTGTAATAGTTGATCCCGCTATGGCATCTACCTCATTATCTGTTTTATCTTTATTTGTTGGATCTGCATTTCCTTTAGCAACTCTAATTCCAGTAAAATTTCCATTAGACAGTAAGTGTTCCCCTATAAAGTCATCCATAAAGAAACGTTGTTTAATATTTGCGCCTAAACCTGGCGTTTCTGCTTTATGATCTATATAAATACCTTGAACTACCATATCTTTATCCATTGCAACATAAGCCCAGATAGCATCCCATAAACCTTTTCCACTAATAGGGGCTATATAAAATATTTTACCTTTTTTTTCGCCTATAAATAAAGGTAATCTTCTTTGATAAGAAGCATTTTTTGCTAATGTTTTTTCTTTTTTAACATCAATTAAATAAGCATTATTATCTTCTGTTACCTTATCTCCTTGAATAACAAGTTGCTTTTTGATATATTTTGAGAATTTTTCAGCAACTATATCTGTAGAAACAAATATTGCACTTCCTTCATCATTTTCATTGATGCCCATCGCATATAAGATATTTTGTTGTTTTTCTATACGCTTATTTTCGTCTATTCTTTCTTTTAGAGAGGAAGCTGCAAAGGCTAATAACGAACCTACAACAAACACCATCCCAATTGCAAATAGTATGGTATATGAATTTTTATCTGTTCTTTTTTCCATTTTTTTTTATTATTGCTCAGAGTTTCACGGAGAAATACTAAGTTTTTATTTTTTTGAAGCGTTTTTTTACAAAACGCTTTTATATTCTTTTTAGTCTTAAGCCACTTTTACCTTTAACCGTTTTAATCTTCTTTTTACATTGCCTTGAACTACATAGTGATCAATTGTTGGTGCAAATACATTCATCAATAAGATGGCCAACATTACACCTTCTGGATAAGCCGGATTAAACACACGAATCATAATGGAGATAAAACCGATTAAGAAACCGTAAATCCATTTTCCTTTATTGGTTTGTGATCCCGTTACCGGATCAGTCGCCATATACACTGCACCAAATGCAAAACCACCAATTAATAGATGATGCCAAAATGGTGTTGTCATTAAATTGTAGAATTTGCTTCCTTCACCAATCCAACCTGCATCAACAACTCCGTTAAAGATAAGTCCCATAGCTAAAGCGCCTAAAGTGGCACTTAACATGATGCGCCAACTTCCTATTTTGGTAAATATTAAAAAGAGTCCACCTAATAAAATTAATAGTGTTGATGTTTCACCAACTGAACCAGGAACAAAACCGAGGAACATATCCCAAGTTGAATAAGCAAATTCTTTTCCTTGTGCCAAACTTCCTAAAATAGTTTCGCCTGAAATAACATCTAACTGCTCACCTGCAACAATTTCATTGTTCCTTTCTACTGCACCTGTAACCCAAACTTTATCACCACTCATCCAAGTAGGATAGGCAAAGAATAAAAATGCTCTAATGGTCAATGCCGGATTTAAAATATTCATACCTGTACCTCCAAATATTTCTTTACCAATTACCACACCGAATATTACGGCAACAGTAAGCATCCACAACGGAATATCTATTGGTACTATTAATGGTACCAACATACCTGTTACTAAATAACCTTCTTCTACTTCATGACCTTTAATAATTGCAAAAATAAATTCAACTCCTAAGCCAACTCCATAAGATACAATTACCAAGGGTAATATTTTCCAAAACCCGATAAGGAAATTATCTAGTGTCCAAAATTCTGGACTAAAAAATGACATACCTGAAGAAAAATTATGATGTACTGCAATACTCTGTTGAAAGCCTGCATTGAACATTCCAAAAATCAACAGCGGTACTAATGCCATGATTACGGTATTCATTGTACGCTTTAAATCATCTGCCGCTTTGATATGTGTACCAGCATGAGTAGTATCATTCGGCGTATATAAAAAAGTATGTAATGCATTAAATGCAGGTGCCATTTTTGTGCCTTTATACTTTTCTCTTAATTGATGTAAGTTTTGTTTTAAACCCATATTCTATGTTTCATTTTACTTCGTTCAATGAATAATTATCCTATTTCTTTAATCATTAAGTCTAACCCTTCTCTAATAATTTGTTGATGTGGTTGTTTAGATACACAAATAAACTCTGTCAAAGCAAAATCTTCGGGTGCAACTTCGTACATACCTAAAGCTTCCATCTCGTCTAAATCTCCATACATACAAGCTTTTAAAATTTGCATAGGATAAATATCTAACGGAAATACTTTTTCATACATTCCTGTCATTACAAATGCACGATGTTCACCATTTGTATTGGTATTCAAATCGTATTTTTTATTTGAAGATAACCAAGAAAATGTCAATGCCCTTGTAGGAGAAATCTTATTAAAAATAGGCTTATTCCACCCAAATAACTCATAATCATCTCCTTCAGGTATAGCCGTAATTTGGTTATCGTAATATCCAAGGTATCCTTCTTTTGTCACTTTGTTTCCTGATAGTACATTACCACTAATAACTCTTGAATTACCTGCATTTAAATTATCAGAAACTAAGTCTTTTATCTGAGTTCCGGGGAATGCCATAATATACATAGGTGTATTAAATTGTGATCCTGTTAAAGCAATTGTTCTTTTAGCATTGAATTTACCCGTTAGTAATAATTCACCAATAATTACTAGATCTTGTGGCGCAATTATCCAAACTACTTCACCTTTATTAATTGGATCAATTTTGTTAATTTGTGTACCCACGTTTCCTGCCGGATGTGGACCAGAAACTTTATGCAGTTCTATTCCGTTAAGATTAACAAAAGGAGATAACGTATCGTTAGGATGAACAGAAACATGTACTTTACCTGTTGTTAATTTGGTTAAAGCGGTTATGGCTGCTTGCAGTTCAGCTTCTTTTCCTTTTAGAGTATAATCTAAATCAACCGCTAAAGGTGTACTAGCATAAGCAGAAATAAAAATTGCTTTTGGCTCATTATTCGGATTTGCAATTACATCATAAGGACGTTGTTTGATAAATGGCCAACAGCCTGATGATAATAAATGTGTCTTAACCTCATCTGACGTTAAATTATTAACGTCTTTTTTATCAAAATCTTTATGCAATTGTGCTTTATCAGCCAAAATCTTAATTTCTAAAATTTTACGTTTTGCGCCTCTTACAATTTCTACCACTTCACCACTTACAGGAGACGGGAATAGAATACGTTCATCAGCTTTAGAGTAGAACAAAGCTTCACCAGCTTTAACTTCTGTTTTTTCTTTTGCTATTAGTTTAGGAGTAATTCCGTGAAAATCTTCAGGCTTAATAGCATAAATACTACTTATTGGAAATTCTGTAGTAGTTTTGTCTGCTTCGCCAACGAGCTTTATATCTAAGCCTTTTTTAATACGAATGTCTGTTGACATATTTAAATTTTGAATTTATTGTCTTTTAAAACGATGCAAATTTAAATATTTTGAAGATGTTTTTGTGAATAATTTTGACTATTTATAATGTAAATTTATTATTTATAATAATTCTAAATAATACATTTATTACAACTAGTAAGAAGATTTACTATTTTTATGCCCAAACTTCGGTATAACTTTTGATAATAAACTCGAAATAGCAAAGATGAATAGTATAAAAATTACCTTTTTTTTACCCTTTAGTAATAGCTACATTCGTAGTAGGCTCCTATTTTTATTATTATTTTCAACATTATTTATAAATGCTCAAAGTAATGTAACTATTGATCCACCTGAAAACATCAAATCAATTGTTTTAAGACCACAACAAACTAATAATTTTGTTCCGATTATTAAATTAGGTCAGCGTTTTACCCTAGAATTTGATGATTTAAATGCCACACAAGAACAATATACCTACAAAATAGAGCATTATGACTATAATTGGCAACCTTCAGGTTTGGTAAGTACTGAGTTTATTAGTGGGTATGCTTCTGATTGGATAAGAGAATTTGAAGATTCATTCAATACCATTCAAGCATATACTTATTACAGACTACAGATACCAAATGATAATACGCGAATAAAATTAAGTGGTAATTATGTAATAACCATTTTAAACGAAGATGATGAACTTGTTTTTGCAAGACCATTTATTATGTATCAATCAAAAGTTACTGTAGGTATTAGTGTGCGAAGAAGTAGAGATATAGCTACCTTAAGTTCAAAACAGAATGTGCAGTTTACAGTCAATCATCCTAATTTATTGATTAATAATCCCGCACAAGAAATAAAAGTTTCGGTATATCAAAATAACGATTGGAATACAGTATTGAAAGATTTAAAACCACAATTTTATAGAGGTACACAATTACTTTATAAATATGTAGATAAAATTTCTTTTTGGGCTGGAAATGAATTCTTGTTCTTTGACACCAAACAAATAAGAAACGCCACTAATAATATTGCTAAAGTTGAGCTAAACGAAACATTTGAGACTTATCTCTATTTAGATGAAGAACGACTAAATAGACCCTATACCAATTATCCTGATATCAACGGAAATTTCGTTATTAGATCTATTGATGTTGAAGAGACTGCTACTGAAGGCGATTATTCTTGGGTTCATTTTGCCTTAGAATCATTTGAGAACATAGGTGAAGATGATATTTACATCTATGGAAATTTTAATGGATGGCAGTTAAACGAAGAAAATAAAATGACCTATAACGAGACCTTTAAAAATTATACCGGAAGGTTATTGCTAAAACAAGGGTTTTATAATTATTTATACGTTACTGCAACTAAAGATGGTATAATAAACAATCATGCTATTGAAGGCTCTTTCTATCAGACGGAAAATAATTATTCTGTTATCGTTTATTACAGACCAATTGGGAGTAGATATGACCAAGTAATAGGGTATAATAGTGCAAACTCTGAAAATTTACGCAACTAAATTTACAACAACTCATCTAGTTTAGTAAAGAGTATGTAAATTATAAAAGAATTTATATATTTGTGATATAACAATACTTCTGTATTAGACTATGATTCAACAAGTAACAAACGGTATTAAGATTTCTGTTAAAACAAATTTTGAGGGTAAATCTCATCAAAATGACAGAAGCTATTTTACGTTTAGTTATAATATTACAATTGAAAACCAAAGTAATGATTCAGTACAATTAATAAGCCGCTATTGGAAAATTTTTGACTCTCTAAAAAACATAGAAATTGTTGAAGGCGAAGGGGTTATAGGCAAGAAACCAGTGATAGCACCTAAAAAAAGTTATACTTATAGTTCTTACTGCAACCTAACATCGCCCATAGGTTCAATGAAAGGATTCTTTAATATGATTAACTTTACAACTACTAAAAGTTTTAGAGTTCATATTCCTTCATTTCAATTGACTGTACCTGCTATTTCTAATTAAATACCACCTTAACCTTCTCTAAGGGAAGGAAGTTCTAGTGTTTTTTGAGTGTTATTCAATAAAATATTTTACTTTTATCAGGTAAGAACCAGTTAAAAAGTGAAATCAACAACCCGGTTTAACCAAAATATTAGAGGAATTATATGCTTAAATTGCGAGCAGCCTATTTCTGATAATGATAACTTTTGTTCAAATTGTGGTCAGGTAAATGACGAACTCCCACTAAGTATAAAACAATTTGTATCAGAATTTTTCTCTGGCTTCTTTTCATTTGATACCCGTTTTTTCAACACCTTTATTCCTTTACTGTTTAAGCCAGGCAAAGTTTCAAAAGACTATGTTAAAGGCAAACGCAGACGATATGTAAACCCGTTTCAATTATACTTACACATAACCATCGTTTTCTTTTTGTTACAAGGTTTGTTTTCGGCATTAGACGAGTATAAGGTCTCAGGTTCTTTTTCAAAGAATAGTAATAAAACAACAACTGATTCTATTATAAATGAAGCCAACAAAACCTTACATCAAACAAAAGAAGATTTAGCTACTCAAGGTATTAATATTGACTTACCAACCATTACAAATAATGATTCTATAAATGAAGTGATTTCCGATTCTATATTTAAAAAATACAATATTCCCTATACTAAAAAGTCAGAAAAAGATTCGATATTAAATAATGCCAAACAAAAAATTAAACGTCATATTGATTCTGTTTTTGATACTACCAATGTTCTAGAACAATTAAAGAGTGATTCTTTTACTGTTGCACAAAAAGATTCTGTATTTGACAAACTATATGATTCAACTTTAAGCTTTGTTTCAAAATTATTAGGCAGCCAGAATACTGAAGACTGGGAGCAAATCGAAAACCTCACTAAGGTAAAAAAATATGCCATGAGTTATATTGAAGAAGTTTTTAAAACTAAAAATATAAGCTATGCACTTCCTGAAAAAACTAAAATCTCTGTTGAAGATGAAATATTTGAAGGTATTATGGGTAAAACTGCTTTTAAAAAAGTGAGTGGTTTTATGAAGTATGATGAAAATAACAAAAATAGTTCAGCTTATAAAGCTTTAGATGAACTTGGTTATAAAAAAACACGTTTAAATATATTTTATTATAAGAAAGCGCAAGACCTTAATAAATTTAAAAATGATGCTGAATTTAGAAGTTCATATTTAGATGATGTTGTTTCAAAAATATCTATCGCTTTGTTTTTTATGTTGCCTATTTTTACTTGGTTTATTTCACTTTTATATTTTAGACATAAAAAGAACTATACTGAGCATTTAGTTTTTGTATTTAATGTACAAACCGTATTTTTTATACTCCTAATTTTCTTTACTATTTTTGACAGAATGTTTAAAACAGATGTGGGTATGGGTCTATTTTTTCTGATCTTTTTATTTTATCTCTATAAATCTTTGCGAAATTTTTATAAACAGAACAGAGTTAAAACTATTATCAAATACTTTATGCTAAATACTGTTTTTGTAATCCTATCAACTATTGGTGGTATCATTATTTCGTTTTTAGCTTTTGCTCTTTGATACATTAAGGTTTGACAAGTTGTCCTAAAAAATTACGCTTGACATTTTTTAAATTCACCTTTATGGATAATCTATTCTTATTTGATAACTGAAATGAAGTTTCTTTGAATAATTCTACATATTTATTATCGTCTGAAAAGTGTATAATATCTAGTTGATTTTGTAGATATTCTTCAATATTAAAGTATCCTCTTAGTTTGAAATCACTCTTTTTAACAGAAATTGAAGTAAACTCTTTTCTATCTGAAATTAGCACACTATTTTTTGTGTGATGTGCATATAGCTTATATAATGGGAAGGCTACAAAAAACATATCACCTTCAATTACTTGAATGACATTTTTTTTTAAAAAATAGTCATAAAGGGTTGAATCTTTTTCCGATTTTAACTCAATTTCTAATTCAGGTATTATTAATTTTTGCGTTGATTTTATTTCAACCTTATTAAAATCATCATCATAATTATAAGTAATAATAGTATCTGTTTTACTTTTAATAGATTTTAAATCAAAACTAAAAACTCCACTCCATCGGTCTATAATAGAATCTAAAGATAAATGTGTAATCTTATTAAATTTAGACTGATTAATTTTTTTGAAACCGTTTTGAAACAGTACATTTTTTTTGTTAATTTTTCCTGATATAAAAGCCAATGATTTTTGAGTAAATTCAGGTTGCATAGTTGCAATAAAAAGATCAAAATCAGGGTTTATTTTTCCTTGTATTTCTAGAATTCCTTTTTTAAAATTCGCTTCTATAAAATCATTTTTTATTGTAGCGAAACAAATGTCACTAGTATTGCCATTGACAGATTTCAATAAGGGCGAGGTCTCAGAAAGAAAATCAGTTTCATTAAAAATAGTTTGAATCACCTCAACAATGTCTCTTTTTTTATTAGGTTTTAAAGCCATTATTAATTTATTGTTCTTTAGTACAAAAACAAAGTGACTTTTACTATAAATAACACTATTTTCAAAGGTGCGTTTTTTAAATTTTTTAGCAATTAAATATTTCGACAACTCATCACTATCATTCACTTCAAAAATACTGCTAAACCACGTATAGTTAAATGAAGTATTATTTGTAAAAAATAAAATGTTTTTAGGAATTTGAACTCCCTTAGTTAGCGAAAACTTCTGTTTTTTAATACTCTCTTTTATAGTATCAGATTTTAAATATGTAGTTGGGTGAGTTAAAAAATCAACAAGTATATGATGCTCTAATTGTCTTACATTTATATTGACAACAGCTGTAGCAGAACTCGGAATTCTATTCTCAAATATTAATGCTTGTTTATACCTTAATAGATAGATAAGTACTAATAAAATACCAATACCAACAAAGGTATAAACAAGCTTTTTCTTCATTAATTATTTGATAGACATTTCAATTAGGTTTAAGAAGAATTTTAAGGAATTACCATGTCTTAGTGGTGTATCCATCTTCAATTCTAAGTGTATCTTATTTCCTTTCATTCTAGAGGTAGTAAAATACGCATTACTCAAGTTTTCTTTAGCAAAATTGAAAATTTCTATTTCTCTTTTATTAAATGCAGTATAAGGAACCTTATGCATAAGCTGTTTTCCATTAATATAAAATGTTGAAATATTATTTCGAATCATTTTTTTATGTTTTCCTGTATTTGAGGTAACTTTATTAGCAATAATATTTAAAATTTGTTTTTCAGAACTAGTAAAGAATGCAATATTATTTTTTACAGTAAAAAACAAGTCAAAAGGAACATTTTTTTCTTTCTTCAGCTTATAGTAATTTGCTTTAGGGTTTACTAATTTATGTTTAGCTCCTAAACGAATCAGTTTATTTATTAATTTTTTATTTTTTGAACCTATCATAATTGTAAAATCAGGAACAGGTTCTTTTTTTGTATTTGTAACTTCAGTTCTATTATAGTCATCATCATATTCATAAGTAGTGTAAGTAACTTCTTTTTCACTAATGTCATTCAATATAAAAAGCATATTTCCTGTTACTACATTACCTATTGCTTCTTCATCTAATAATACTGAAATAACTTCGGCAACCGCATCTGTTTCTTCCTGATATTTAGGCATCATCTCTCCATAAACATTTGAAACTATAGCAGGATATTCCTCTAACATACCTTGCATATTAAAAGATATACTACTATAAGCAAGCACATTGTCTTGATTAAAATTAGTAAA
>CAZHYX010000047.1:4158-13886 GCA_964536675.1 uncultured Flavobacteriaceae bacterium | reverse complement strand
TTTAAACAAATGATCGATTTATCAATAAATTTCGGAGGCATAAAATCACCAAATCCGTTTTGGTTAGCATCAGCTCCACCAACAAATTCAGGGTACCAAATAATGAAGGCTTTTGAAGCAGGTTGGGGAGGAGCTGTATGGAAAACACTTGGCGTTCCTGTAATAAATGTGTCGAGTCGTTATGGCTCTGTAAATTATAGAAATACCAGAATGATGGGGTTTAATAATATAGAACTTATTACAGATAGACCTTTGGCAGATAATCTTCGAGAAATTGAAGAAGTGAAAAAATATTTTCCAGATCACGCAATTATCGCTTCTTTAATGGTTGAAAGCAAAAAAGAATGGCATCAAATTATAAAAGATGTAGAAAATGCAGGAGCAGATGGTATTGAACTTAATTTTGGTTGTCCTCATGGAATGTGCGAACGAGGAATGGGTTCGGCAGTTGGTCAAGAGCCAGAAGTCTTGAAAACCATAGTAGAATGGGTAAAAGAAGCTGCAAATATTCCTGTAATTACAAAATTGTCGCCTAATATTTCACATATAATCGATCCTGGTTTGGCAGCAGTTCAAGGAGGAACAGATTCTATTTCGTTGATTAATACAATTAAAAGTATTGTTGGTATTGATTTAGATTCTTACGCTCCTTACCCAATAGTTGACGGTAAAAGTACGAATGGAGGCTATTGTGGTCCTGCAGTAAAACCAATAGCAATGCACATGTTAAAAGATTTGGCACAGCACCCTGAAATTTCTAAGGTTCCCATTTCTGGGATAGGCGGTATTGAGACTTGGCGTGATGTGGTTGAATTTATTTTATTAGGCGCAACTTCTGTACAGGTATGTACAGCTGTAATGCATTATGGTTTCGGAATCGTTCGAGAAATGGAAGCAGGTTTACGTCAGTTTATGGAAGATAAAAATTATAAAACTATTTATGATTTTGCAGGAAAAGCTTTACCAAATATTACTGAATGGAAACATTTAAACTTAAAACATAAAGTAGTTGCCGAAATTAATGCAGATAAATGTATTGGTTGTGAGTTGTGTTATATTTCTTGCGATGATGGAGCTCATCAAGCAATTTCGTTATCAGGTGATATAACCAATAGAATCCCAAGTATTATTGAAGAGAATTGTGTTGGATGCAATTTGTGTTCATTGGTTTGTCCTGTTGAAGACTGTATCACAATGGTTAAAAAAGATGATGGAACAGAACATATTACTTGGGAAGAACGAGCCTTAGCAGATGACATCCCCATTACTTTCAACGACGATAGAGCTGGTGGTAAAGGTCATTTTGTACCTAAACCTACCGATGCTTTGAAACAAAATTGTCACTCCTGCGCAGGCAGGAATTCAGGCTTAGCAAAAAAATGATCACATCACAAAAAGCATTAGAAATAATATTAGACAATACCGAAGATTTTGGCATTGAGGAGGTTCCCTTTTTAAAATCTTTAGGGAGAGTCTTAAAAGAAGATATCAAAGCCGATAGAGACTTTCCGCCCTTCAATAGAGTTAGTATGGATGGTATTGCAATTTCGTATGATGTTTTTATAAAAGATCAAAGAAATTTTAAAATAGAAAATATACAGGCTGCAGGGAGTGTACAATTAATATTAAAAGAGCATACAAACTGTATTGAAGTAATGACCGGAGCTGTATTGCCTCAAAATACAGATACTGTTATCCCTTATGAATTAGTAACGATTGAAAACGGAGTAGCAACCATTAATACAGATGGAGTCAATAACGGTCAAAATATTCATCAACAAGGCAAAGATCAAAAAGTAAATGATGTATTGATGAAAAAAAATAGAATCATTTCTTCTGCTGAAATAGGCGTATTGGCTACAGTGGGTAAGTCAGTGGTGAAAGTAGCAAAACAACCCAATGTGTTAATTATTTCAACAGGTGATGAATTGATTGAAGTTACAGAACAACCAAAACCATATCAAATACGAAAAAGTAATGTCTATACCCTAGTTTCTTTATTAGAAAGACTAAATATAAAAGCTGACACAAAACATATCACAGATGATAAGAAGGTCTTAAAAGAGAAAATAGAGCAGTTTTTAATAGATTACGATGTTTTATTATTTAGCGGAGCAGTAAGTAAAGGAAAATTTGATTTTTTACCTGAAGTGTTAAATGAGATAGGTGTTGAAAAAAAGTTTCATAAAGTAAAACAACGCCCTGGTAAACCCTTTTGGTTCGGGCACACTGTGCCTTTAAGTATGAGTGAACATGGAGGGAATAAGCCCAAAAAAACGATTGTTTTTGCTTTTCCGGGGAATCCGATTTCTACCTTTGTAGGATGTGTAAAATACTTTTATCCTTGGTATAAAAAGTCAGTTGAACTTGTTTTTGAAAATCATCAAAAAGCTATCTTAGCAGAAGATTTTACTTTCAAGCCTGATCTAACCTATTTTTTACAAGTTCGACTAGAAAATAAAAAAGGACTCTTAGTTGCCATTCCAATAATAGGTAATGGTTCAGGAGATTTAGCTAACTTAGCAAATGCCGATGCTTTTTTAGAATTGCCAGATGATCAAACTGATTTTAAAACAGGAGATGCGTTTCCCGTAATATTGTTTAGAGATTAAAATTGTAAAATAAAAGGTATTAAACCCAGACCCCGCTGAAAAAGTGGGGTTAGCCTGTCTGCCGGACAGGCAGGTTCAACTAACAATTTTGAGTTCGTTTTACTAACTCCTCTAAATCGAGTTTCACTAATAAAAACGCAAAAACTCCTTCCCTTTTTAAGGGAAGGTGAATTATTCGAAGAATAAGGCGGAAGGGTTAATAATTTAAAAATAGAATGAAATCAGAATTCACACACATTAATGAAAAAAACCAACCTAAAATGGTAAATGTTGGTGATAAAAAAATCACTAAACGTAAAGCCATTGCAAAAGCTACAATGTTTTTAGGTAAGGAAATCATTTCTCATTTTTCGAATGATGAAGTCCATACTAAAAAGGGGCCTGTTTTTCAAACGGCAATTATTGCAGGCATTCAAGCAGTTAAAAAAACATCAGATTTGATTCCGATGTGTCATCCTTTATTAATTAATGGAGTAGATATTGACATTTCAATTATTGATAAAGAAAATATTGAAATACTATGTGCTGTAGAAATTGACGGAAAAACAGGTGTAGAAATGGAAGCTTTAACTGGAGCTACAGTAGCCGGATTAACAATTTATGATATGTGCAAAGCCATTTCACAAAAGATGGTATTGAAAGAAGTAAAACTGGTTGAAAAAACCGGAGGAAAATCGGATTATAAAGAGAAATAACCACCTCGTCTTCCAATAAAACTGGAAGCTACTCCTCCTTTAAAAGGAGGAGAGTTTAAATTCTGACTATAATCTTAGTTAGAATTAAACTCCTTCCCTTAGCAAGGGAAGGTGGATTTTGACAAAGTCAAAAGACGGAAGGGTTATAAAAATAATTTGTAGAGAAAAAAATAAAATGCAAAAAAAATATCAAAAGCATACAAAATTAATACGTCGAGAAAACGACAATTTCGCACCTAACGAAATTGCTATTTTAGGCGCAAAATGCTCAATAATTACCAATTTTGTTCAAAAAATGAGTGAAAAACTCCAAAAAAGAGCAAAAATTGCTTATTTTGATGCTTCGCATAATAATGAAATTCAAGCTCCAATTTTCGATATTTTCACAACGCATCATTCTGGGGGTTTGAATATGGACTCTACGCATAGTTTAAACGAATATAATGAGCGAATTCGCTTTACAGATTATGACCTCCTTTTTATTAATGGGAATCATTATAAAGGTGCAAAGCAAATCCTGATTTTAGACAATGAAAAAGAAACCTCCGTTTTAAAACGTTTAGATCAATTAGATAGAATTCAGTTTGTGATTAAATTAAATGATGACTCTAAGTATTTTGATTTTTTAGTAGAGAAATATCCTAGCATAAAAAATTTAAAATGTTACCATATAGATGAGGTAGATGCCATTGCAAAACATATTGATAATCTAATTCAAGAAAAAATTGCTCCCGTTCAAGGTGTGGTTTTAGCAGGCGGTAAAAGCTCAAGAATGGGCAACGATAAAACCGAACTCAACTATCACGGGAAACCACAGTTAGAGTATACAGTAAAATTATTAGAAGACAGTTTATTAACTACTTTTGTTTCTGTAGCTACCAATCAATCCCGCACTAGCGGGACTGAAAATTTCGAAACAATTCAAGATAAGTTTGTTAATCTAGGAAGCTTTGGCGCTATTTGTTCTGCTTTTCAACATGATCCAAATAAAGCATGGTTGGTATTGGCAACCGATTTGCCTTTTGTAGATGATAAACTCATCAAATTATTATTAAAACATAGAAATCCTCAAAAAATAGCAACTGCCATTAAAGGAAAATCGAAACAATTTGTAGAACCTTTAATTGCTATTTATGAACCGAAAGCATATCTCGCTTTACTCAGTTATTTAGCACAAGGATATTCTTGTCCAAGAAAAGTATTGATTAATTCAAATGTTGAGATTGTTGAGGTTGATGATAATTTGATTCGGAACATCAACACACCCGAAGAGTTTCAGGAAGCAATTAATGATTTAAAAAAATAATCTAATGTCTAAATGTCGCCTTGAGCGCAGTCGAAGGGTTATTCTGTAAACAAAGAATCATATATTAATGACAACTACGCTTCATATACTTAACGGAGACAGCACCGCAGAATTTTTTTCTAAAGCTAACGTTCAAGGCGATATAATTGTTTGGAGAGAAATGTTGTGTGATGGTAATTTACACAAAGATGTTGGTAGTGATGAATTTTGGAAAAAAAGATATGCTTATTTTGAAGAAGAAATAGGTATTACCAGGCTAGAATATTATGATAAGACCATAAAAGAACTCATAAAAATTGAAGAGGTCTCCAAATATAATGAAGTAGTTTTATGGTTTGAGTACGATTTGTTTTGTCAAGTAAATTTAATGGCCTTATGTGTTTATCTGTTAAAGCATTTTAGGAAAGACATAAACTATTGTTTAGTGTGTACTGGGTATGAAAAAGGGAAACCACATTTACAAACACTCTCTGATTATTCCTCAGACAAATACCAAATACTTTATAACGACAAAATAAAACTGACACGGAATAATTTATTGTTTGCAGAACAATGTTGGTATTTATATGTTGAAAATAATTTGGAAGAATTAAAAGTATTCGATTTTAGTAAGCAGGATAAATTCAAATATTTTCAACAAGCTATAAATCAACATTTACAGCGATTCCCTGATGAAAACGGACTCAATCAAATTGAAAATAGAATTATAGGAATTATTGCTTCTGGAGTATCAACTAAAAAAGAAATCATTAAAGAGTTACTTCATTGGCAGCATAAAGAGACCGTTTATGGTTTTGGAGATTCACAATACTTTCTATATTTAAAAAAGCTTAGTGATTATTATTCCGTTAAAAATGAACTCTTAAGCTTAAATGAGAAAGGGAAACAGTTAGTTATACCAATTTAACATCATAATGTCGCATTGAAATTGTTTAATTTTCACAATATTTTCGTTAAAATAATTAACTATAACAAAGGCTATACTAAAATATTTTGCCTTAATCTTGCAAAAATTAATTCAATTCAATTATACGACATTATAAAATTAAATTGGTATTATAGAGCTAACCCCCATAAAAAATTAAGTCCTTAAATTTGGTTTGACAGACTGAAAGTCTATTTCGTGAAATTTTCACTGCAACAAAACTTGAGCAGAATTTATTTCAGTATTCTTGAAAGTTAGTGAAATTCATGTCAAAATTTTTAGAATCATTTCGCATTGCTCCACTCTGAATGGCAGCTATATTCTATTAAAACTCTGTGATTTTTCCTATTTCTCTGTGTATCTTTGTGCCATAATCATGGAAATAACAAAAAAACAACTCTATAAACGCCAAACGACACTTACCGAAATTGGAGAAGACGGTCAGCAAAAATTATTGCAGGCTAAAGTTATTGTGGTGGGCTGTGGAGGTTTAGGTAGTGTAGTAGCAGTTTATTTAGCAGCAAGTGGTATAGGCAAAATTTATCTAGTAGATTATGATGTTGTTGATGCTTCCAATTTACATAGACAGGTTTTTTATAAAATAGATGATATTGGCAAACCTAAAGCTGAAATATTAGCAAATCATATTAAAACAATTTCCCCTTTTGTAAAGGTAAACTTTAGCAATAATGCTATTTCAAAAAGCACTGTTTTTAATGAAATTAATGACTGCGATTTTGTATTAGATTGTACAGATAGTTTGCCTATAAAATATCTGCTGAATGATGCCTGTGTGCTAAAAGATAAAGCCTTGATTTATGGTTCTCTCTATAAGTTTGATGGTTACGTGGCAAGTTTTAATATAAAATTACCTAGCACCTATAGCGCCAATTTACGCGATGCTTTTCCTGAAATTTCAAAAGAAGCTATTCCCAATTGTTCTGAAGTTGGTACTTTGAATACAATTGTTGGAATTATTGGCTTGATGCAAGCTAATGAAGTGTTGAAGTTGGTTACAAATATTGGAAACCCCTTAATAAATCAATTATTAATTTATAATAGTTTGGAGAACACGCAATATAAAATGAAATTGAAACAATCCTTTACCAAAGATATAATTCAACAGGTTTTTAAAAATGAAAGCTATTATAATGCAAATTGTGAAATACAACGTAAAGAGTGGTTAATATCCGCTAAAGAATTACGAAAAAAATTAGCATTTGGTGAAGCATCAAGAGGTTTACATGTTATTTCTGTTATTGAAGATACTGAAATGAAGTTACCATTTGCTGTTCGTAAAAAAATCCCTCTTTCTAAATTAGAAGTAACACAATTAAACTTTATAAATAAGAATGAATATGTTATCGTTTGTCAACGAGGAATTTCAAGCTATACTGCTACACAAAAAATCAAAAAAAAGTACCCTAATCTTAAAGTATTAAGTCTCAAAGGGGGAATTACAAATTATTAGTGATAACTTAATTTTGAAAATCCGCCCAAGGCGGAGAATTCAAAACTTTAGTTGAACTAATTCCGCTGTAAAGCGAAATCTAAATTAACTTATTAAGAAAAAAATTTAAATGCAAAACCCATTAGAATTTTATATATCTGAAAAACAACTTTTTGAACAAAAATTGTCATCTTTAAAAAAGAAATTAGCAACTTCAAGCACTTTACGATTACTTGTTTTTTTAAGCACCGCTTTTGGGATATATTTCTTTTTTGGAGAAACTAAAATTATGGCTACAATCGCCATAATCGGATTTATATTATTTCTCTATTTAATATCAAAACATACCGATTTACAATATAAAAGAGACCTTGTTAAAAGTTTAATTAAAATAAATCAGACAGAAATAAACGTTTTAAACAGAGATTATGTTGAGTTAGACGAAGGGAATGAATTCGTTGAACCAACACATTTCTATAGTTACGATATTGACCTATTTGGCAGAGGCTCTTTCTTTCAATATATCAATAGAACAGTTACAAGTGAAGGAAAAAACGAACTCGCGAAAAATTTAACTGCAAATGAAATTTTAGCAATTGAAAACAAACAAGAAGCGATTAAAGAACTAGCTCAAATTCCGAAATGGCGACAACATTTTTCTGCTATTGCTAGCTTGGTAAAAGTGCAACATCCTGCAAAAGTTATAGTTGATTGGATACATAACTACAAAGCTGTTTTTCCGAAGTTGTTATCGTTTTTGCCAATTGTAGTTTCAGTTATTTCGGTAATATTAATTGTATTGGCAAGTACAAAACTAATAAACGGACAATTTGTAATCATCTGGTTTTTTATCGGATTAGGAGTGTCAGGAAGATACCTCAAAAAAGTAAACATAATCTATGAAGATGCCTCTAGAGCAAAAGATACTTTTAAGCAATATCATAAACTGTTAAACGAAATTGAGACAACTACATTTACATCGCAAGTTTTAAAGGAAAAACAACAAGATATTCAAACAGAATCTCAAAAAGCATCATTGATATTTGCTAAATTTTCAAAAACCTTAGATGCTTTAGACCAACGTAATAATTTAATAATAGCCGTGCTTGGTAATGCTTTTTTATTGAGAGATGTACAAGAAGCCTATAAAATTGAACAATGGATCAATAGGTACAAGAATAAGATTGAAAATTGGTTTAAAGTCATTGCCTTTTTTGACGCACAAAATTCATTAGCCAATGTCGCTTTTAACCACCCTGCCTATATCTTCCCTGAAATCAATACTAATAAAGAGGTAATTGTAGCTCAAAATTTAGGGCATCCTTTATTAAAAGAAACACAACGGATTGATAATAATTACACTATAGAAAATCAACAATTTTTTATTATTACAGGAGCCAATATGGCAGGTAAAAGTACTTTTTTACGAACCGTTTCATTGTCTATTGTAATGGCAAATATGGGATTGCCAGTTTGTGCAGAAGCGTTTAAATACAATCCTATAAAATTGATTACTAGTATGCGGACTTCTGATTCCTTAGCAGATGACGAATCATATTTCTTTTCAGAGTTAAAACGATTAAAATTTATTGTTGAGGAAATAAAAAATACTGAATATTTTATAATTTTAGATGAAATCTTAAAAGGAACAAACAGTACAGATAAAGCAATTGGTTCTAAAAAGTTCGTACAAAAACTGGTAGCTTCAAATTCCACAGGAATTATAGCCACACACGATTTAAGCTTGTGTGAAATTGAAAAAGAACTCACAGAAATTGAAAACTATTATTTTGATGCTGAGATTATCAATGATGAACTCCATTTTGACTACAAACTAAAAGAAGGTGTCTGTAAAAATATGAATGCTTCGTTTTTATTAAAGAAAATGGAGATTGTATAATCAACTTTTATCTTTATTCCCAAAAAATCCTGATAATTAATTTTTAGGTGAAAAATTTTGTCAATTTAAAAATGTAAAGTATATTTGTCATATAGTTTAGTTTATTTGTCAATTTAGACAGTTTATTTAACAATTATTCATTTAAAATATATATTATGACAATAAAATCGATATTAGAATGCGAAAGAAAAAGTTTAGAAAAAATGAAAAAATATCAACTCCCAAATCAGTTTAAAAAAATTGGTTTTGTTATATTGATAATTTCATTTGTATCACTCTTTATTAATAAATTCTCTATAAACAATTTAGAATTTACAACTATTGCTAAATACGGAATGCTTGTTGGGTTGCTTATAGCATCTATATCAAAAGAAAAAATAGAAGATGAATTAATAAGTAATCTGCGAATGCAGTCCTATACTTTTGCATTTATTGCTGGAGTTGTTATTACGTTAACTAATCCGTTTTTTAATTATATCGTTGACTTTTTTATTAAAGCAAAAGAAACAAGTACTAATGGTATTGGTGATTGGCAAATATTATGGCTTCTACTAAGCATTCAGGTTTCCTATTTTGAAATTTTAAAAAAGCTACATAGATAATGAAGAATAGACTAAAAATTGAAAGGGCTATATTAGATATTACACAAGATGAATTGGCAAAAAAAATTGATGTTTCGCGTCAAACAATCAATTCTATAGAGAAAAACAGATATGTGCCTTCAACAGTTCTTGCTTTAAAATTATCGAAGGTGTTTCAAAAACCGGTAAATGAATTTTTTGAATTAATCGAAGGAGAAATATAACCCTTCCGTCTTATTCTTCGAATAATCCACCTTCC
>CAZHYX010000047.1:0-4058 GCA_964536675.1 uncultured Flavobacteriaceae bacterium | reverse complement strand
AATCAAAAGAATACAACAACACCTTATCATTCTCCTTTAAAATTGAATCCAACTCATCTAAAAATTTGATAGAAACTGTAGGGCAACCCCAACTCATCACTATTGGTTTAGGATAGACTTCTTTATCAGGAACGTGTTCCCAAGCATGGAGAACAACAACTCTTTTACGCATATTCGCATTAGCTTCTTCCAATCCGTCAAGCCAATATTTATAATTTTTACCCCATTTACTATAGGCTCTTTTGCCAACTACAGCCATTCCTAATGTTGTACAATAACTATCATTTGTATTGCTAAATACTGTTGCTGTACTATTATTGTTTTCGCCTTTACAACTTCCGTGACAAACCAATCCTTTTTTAATTATAGTGCCTTTTTTTAGATCAACTACAAAAAACCGATTCAAACCACTATGCAAAGAATAATCAATCATAAATGCAATATCTTGATTATATGTATGCTGCTTGGCAAATTGTTGAATATGCTCAATTTCTACAGTATAATCTTTTACAGATTTCGTTGGATGAATTTTATTTTCTTTACAGGGAAAGTTTAAGGTGCTTAGTAGAAAAAGAAATAGTTTGATATTCATTCGTAAAAAGGTTGAACAAACTTACATAGTTAAATGAGTAATCTTTTAAAAAAAATGTTAAAATTATCTTCTAAATCAGTAATATGTTGTGTAGAAACAAAAAAATTAAGGATGCGAATTCACCCAAACTTCACCGTTGACAAAATGTTCTTTTTTCCAAATAGGGACAGTTTCTTTTAAAGTGTCTATAGCAAACTGGCAAGCAGCAAATGCAGCTCTTCTATGAGGAGCTGAAACAGCTATAATCACAGGAATATCACCAATTTGTAATTCACCTTCAGCATGATGGATTGCAATTTTTAAAATATCAAAATCAGCCAATGCTTTATCAGCAATTTTTTGCATTTCTTTAATTGCCATAGCTTGGTAAGTTGAAAAATCTAATAAGGTTACAGCTTTATCTTTTGTCTTATTACGGACTGTACCAACAAATAAGGCAATTCCACCACAAGAAACATCTTGTACAAAATCATAACACTCTTGTAAATTTAATTTTTCGGATGTTATTTTTATGGAATAATTTTCTTGCATTTTTTAACATTAAAGCACACAAAGTTAACAAATCATGCTGTACTTTTGCAGTCAAAATTTCATACAGATGAAAAATGTGTTTAGAGTTATAAGTATATTAGAAGGCGTATCATATTTACTACTACTTTTTGTAGCTGTTCCTATTAAATATTTTGCAAACGACCCTACCTATGTAAAAATGCTAGGCATGCCACATGGTTTACTTTTTATTGCCTATATAATTTTAGCCATCATGCTTAAAAGTGAACTAAACTGGAATTCAAAAACTTTTTGGATTATTCTTGTGGCTTCAATTATACCTTTTGGTACGTTTTATATTGATAGAAAGTATTTACGAAGTTAAAACTTTCCCCTCTGGGGAAATCGAAGATTCAACGAAGTTAAATGTCCGAAAGACAAAGGGGACTTACCCTCCACTAACAGGAGGAATGAGCGCCACCACATCATTACTTTTTAAAACATAATCAACATCCACATATTCTTCATTTACAGCAATTGAAAAATTAGAAAAGGCAATTATTTTAGGGTATTTTTCTAACAATATTCCTTTCAAACTCTTAATAGTGGTATCAGTACCAAGTATTAATTCTAAAGAATTTTTACCTATAAGGTCTTTAAGAATTCCAAAGGAAAGAATTTTTATTTTCATTTTTCAAAGGTATTAAATTATTTAGAACGAATAAAAACTATTGACTAATCAGTATAATTAAATTATTGATAATATGTAGATTAAAAAATAATAAGTAACAAAAGTTACAAACTAAACAACTTTTTTGGTTATTTTTGGGAAACAACTAACAATAATCACAACGAAACTAGTTTTCCATTTGCGAATTCTATGTGATTATTAGAATCCAACAAAAATATACACATGAAATACGGATTTATTATTGACAACCGAAAATGTATTGGTTGTCACGCATGTACTACCGCATGTAAAAGTGAACACGATGTTCCAGTAGGTGTTAACAGAACGTACGTAAAACAAGTCGAAAAAGGTGAATTTCCTAATACACGAAGAATTTTTTCAGTAATGCGGTGTAACCATTGTACAGATGCACCTTGTGTAGAGATTTGTCCGGTTGAAGCATTGTACACACGTGAAGATGGTATTGTAGATTTTGATAATAACCGTTGTATTGGCTGTAAATCATGTATGCAAGCTTGTCCTTATGACGCTTTGTATATTGACCCTGATAACAATACTGCAGCAAAGTGTAATTACTGTGCACACCGTGTAGAAGTTGGCCGTGAACCTGCTTGCGTTACCGTTTGTCCAGAACACGCAATAATTGCAGGTGATATGGAAGATCCAACTACAGAAATTTCCATGTTATTAGCAACAGAACAAGTTACCGTTCGCAAACCTGAAAAAGGCACAAACCCTAATTTATTTTATATTGATGGAGATTTTGCTTCTTTAAATCCAGAAGCAACTGATAGATCAGGTGATTTCTTATGGAACTCTCAAGCTCGTGGTGTTGGACATTATGCAAAAGCTGCTGAAAAAATGATGAATACCAATGATGAGGTAAATTTACTACAAATGACTTTAGATAATGATATGCAGGCAGCTTATCATAAAAATGAATCAGAAAATCCAAACTATATTGATGTTCTTAATGGAAAAGCCCGTAGGGTTTATGATACACCAGATAAAGGAATACTTTGGGGTTGGGAAGTTTCTGCCTATGTAATGACAAAAGCAATTGCTGCAGGAGCATTTTTAATTCCGTTTTTAGCAATGATTTTAGGTTATGAAGTTTCTGATACTACAAAACTTTGGTCAGCAGGGCTATCTTTAGTTTTCTTATCATTAACAGGTTTGTTTTTGGTAATGGATTTAGATAGACCAGATCGTTTCTTAAATGTACTATTAAGACCACAATGGAAATCGTGGTTAGTAAAAGGCGGTTATATTATTACTGTTTTTGGACTTTTAGCAACCGTTTGGGGGGCTATGACATTTTTTGAAATTAAAGCTGGTGAAACAATTTTATTATGGGTAACTGCTTTCTTTGCAGTAATGTTAGCTATTTATACCGCATTTTTATTTGCACAAGCAAAAGGAAGAGATTTTTGGCAAAGCCCAAGTTTAGCACTACATATGTTAGTACATAGTGTATTAGCAGGGGCAGCAATATTCGCTTTAGTAAGTTTATTTATAGATTTAGAATCTTGGACAGGGTTATTAAAAATGACGTTAATCATTGCATTAGTAGTCAATTTATTTACTATGGTAACTGAATTAACGATAACACATCCATCAACCGCGGCACATACAGTTGTAGTAATGATTACAAAAGGACGTTATAAAAATTTATTTTGGTTGGGAGTTGTACTTATCGGAAATATTGCTCCATTAGTATTGCTAATAGTTGCACCAAGTATAATAACAATGATAATTGCATCAACGTTAGTACTTTTAGGAATTTATGCTACAGAAAAAATATGGATTGAAGCGCCACAAAGAATACCATTAGCGTAAAAACTTGTATCTCTGTGTAACAGTTATTTCACAGAGATACATAGAGAAAAACACAGAGCCACACAGAGAAAAAATAAAATCAAAAGATGGGATATAAAAAACCTTCATTTATAGAAAATATAGCAGAAAAAATAGGATTGATTCCAAACCTGCACAAAGAAAAATACCAAGAATTTGATGGCGATATGCGTCAATTTTCTGATGAGGAAGTCGCTGAAATGTACGAGAACTTTCCACCACCAGAAAAATGGGATAATTGGGTAGAATACGATCCAAAAGTATGGCCAAAAAAGAAAAAAACAACTTATCAAATTGTACCAACAACTTGTTTTAATTGTGAATCTGCTTGTGGTTTAACTGCATTTATTGATAAAGAAACACAAGAAGTAGTAAAATTTGAAGGAAATCCAGAACATCCAGGTTCAAGAGGTAGAAACTGTGCAAAAG
>CAZHYX010000046.1:5695-13969 GCA_964536675.1 uncultured Flavobacteriaceae bacterium | reverse complement strand
AAAATACAACTCAATTAGCACTTTTTTGCTAAATCCTTAGGTCGAACTCAGGTTTATAAGACTATTATTATAATTAAATTGGTATTAGATGATTTTATTAATATTTGTACAATCTTTACCTCAAAATAATACAAACAAAAAAACTGTCTTAACTCACCATAGCGTTAAGACAGTTTACCCCTTTGTTAAATTAATGTTATAGTATATTTAACTTTTTAAATTTTTGATTAGTATTATTTTACTATTCATATACAGAACAACTAACTTTTAAAAACTCCTACCCATTAGTAGATTTTTTTTAAAGTTTAGCATATAATTTTTTAAATTCAAACGTAATTGGTATTTTAATTCTGGTGGAATCCCAAGCTAAAACCATCTGTACTGTATCCTTATCTTCTTTAAAAGCGATAGAAAACATTTCTATACTTTCAGCTTTACTTGACGGAATTGTAATTTTAGCGACATCAAATAAAGGATTGTATTGATAAGCACCCCATACATCAAGATTTGAACTTAAAATCACTTCCCACTCTTTTTCACCAGGAATAGTAAGTAAAACATATGTCCCTGCTAACACTTTTACATCACCAAATATAATATCTTGATAGAATTTTACTTCAGTCGCTTCATTGGCTCCTGTTTTCCATATTTCCCTATACTGTACCAAGTTCCCAAAAACCTTTTGCCCGTTTTTCTGTGGCCTACCATAAATCACTTTTACAAGTGGCGGTGTAACCCTATTTACTCTATAATAAGCAATATCATGTGGTGCTTCATCTAAATCTTTAAAGTTTTGAGCTGACATATTAGTTTTTAACAGCATAGCTATTAATAAAAATAGTACAATCTTTAATACTGTTTTTAATTTCATCATTTTTTAAATTTATTTCACTAATGAGCAATAATTTATACTTATTTACTGTTATTATGTTGTTTCTTTACTATTTAAGGGTAACAGACTAAATCAGAATTGTTACTTTTGTTAAGTATTAAAGATTAACATCAATTAAACAATTAACCTTAAAAAACACCTACCCGTTGGTGCTGAAAATTCTAATAAATAATGTTAAAGACCTTAAATACACATATTTGCGAAGAGCATGTTTTCTCTAAAATATTTAATACCCTCTCTAATGATGTATATAATTTTTTGCGGTATAAATATGGTGATGGCTTAAATCCTAGAGATAAAGTTCAAGAAGCCTTTATTAAACTTTGGGATAATTGTAAAAACATAAGCCCTGAAAAGGCAAAATCTTTTTTATTTACTACAGCAAATAATATGATGTTAAATGAGTACAAACATCAAAAAGTTGTATTAAAACATCAACAGGCAAAACCTAAAGATTATACTAATGAAAGTCCTGAATTTCTTTTAGAAGAATCTGAATATATGCAAAAGTATGAAAATGCACTTGCTAAATTGACTGAAGCACAACGCGTAGCATTCTTATTAAATAGAGTTGAAGGAAAAAAACATAAGGAGATTGCTGAAATGTTAGGTATTTCAAGAAAAGGTGTAGAGAAAAGGATTTATGGTGCTTTAGAAAAATTAAGAAAAGATATTGAAGGTATTTAAAAATTTAATACTTTGTGGGTAGGAACTTTTAAAAGTAAATTGTTCTATATAAAAGGAAAAGAAAATATATAATAATTAGTAGAGTAGGAAGAAAGTTACCATAGTTGTTATATATATACAAATTGTTATGAATATTAGAAATTACTGAAATGAAAGAGCACTTAATACAAAAATGGTTAAATGGCGAATTAAATGATGCCGAACTTCAAGCATTCAAAGAATTGCCTGAATATGAGTCGTATACAAAGCTTTCTGAAACAGCAAAGCTTTTTAAAGACACATCATATAATGTAGAATTAGAATTAGAAAAATTAAATACCGTAATCAAAGATCGCAAACAGCAACCTAAAGAACCGGTAAAAGTTATACAAATGCCGTGGATTAAACCACTGTTACGTGTTGCAGCTATATTTATTATTGGTTTAGCTGTATATTATTCACCTATTTATAGTGACAACGCTACAGTAGTTAAAACCTTAGCTAGTAATACTACAACCATTGAATTACCAGATAATTCTGAAGTTAAACTAAACGCCTCTTCTTCTATAAAATATAGTAAGAAAAAATGGAAAAAGAACCGAGAAGTTAACTTAGTTGGTGAAGCTTATTTTAAAGTTGAGAAAGGTTCACAGTTCGATGTAGTTACCTGGTTAGGAAAAGTTAGTGTTTTAGGCACACAATTTAACGTTAAACAACGCGTTAATTATTTTGAAGTAATCTGTTATGAAGGCTTAGTAAGTGTTTCATATAAAGGAAAAGATATTAAACTTCCTGCAGGTAAATCTTTTAAAATAATTGATGGTAAAATTGTTGAAGGACAAACTAAAGATAATGTACCATCATGGGTGCAAAAAAGTATTAGTAGTTTTAAAAGTGTACCTTACGGCGAAGTAATTAAAGAGTTTGAAAGACAGTATAATGTTGTAATAGAAACAAATAATATAGATACAACGCAATTATTTACTGGTAGTTTTACCAATAAAGATAAAGAATTAGCCTTAAAATCTATAACATTACCATTACAATTGAAGTATATTAAAAAAGATAGCGCAAAAATAGTTCTCACAAAAGAGTGATAAAAAAAAAGCTACTATTTAGTTTTATTTTTTTATCCTTTCTTTGTTTATCAACTCTTACCGCTCAAACTAAAAAAGGAAAGCAACCACTTATCGAAATTTTAGAAGAATTACACTCACGTTTTGAGTGTAATTTTTCTTATATAGACAATGTTGTAAGAGGTATTTCAGTTGAACCCCCTGATACAAAGCTAAATTTAAAACAAGCTTTAGATTATTTACAGACTAATACACCACTACAATTTACCCTCTTAGGAGAAAATTTTATTGCTATAACAAACAAAAAGGGCATTTTCTCTATTTGCGGCTATTTAATTGATATAGGTAGCAATGAAACTATTCAAGGGGTTGTTGTTCAAACAAAAAACACTTCCACAATAAGTGACAAACAAGGTTACTTTAAATTAGATAGAATAACAGAAGAAGATATTGTTAATTTTAGGCATTTAGGTTACGAAATATTCACAGACTATGCTAAAAATTATAACACCAAACAATGTGAAACAATCTACCTAACTTCAAAAACAGAAGATTTAACTGAAATTATTTTAAGTAGTTACCTTACCAACGGTATAAATAAAATTATTGATGGTAGTATTTCTATAAATTATAAAAATTTTGGTGCTGTTCCTGGACTCATAGAAACTGATGTGTTACAAACCATACAAGCATTGTCTGGTTTTCAAAGTATTGACGAAACGGTTTCGAACATTAATGTACGAGGTGGTACACATGATCAAAATCTAATTCTTTGGGACGGAATAAAGATGTACCAAGCAGGTCATTTTTTTGGACTCATCTCTGCTTTAAACCCACGTATAACAAAAAGGGTTACATTGATTAAAAACGGTTCTCCTGCATCATATACTGATGGTATTTCAGGTACTATAGATATGAAAACTGATTATACTGTAACAAAAGATTTAAGCGCCGAAATTGGTCTCAACTTTATTAATGCTGATGTATTTATTGATCTTCCAATAAATAAAAACTCATCAGTACAACTAGCATCTAGAAAATCGTTTAGTGAATATTTAAATACCCCAACTTACAGTCAATATTTTGACAGAGCCTTTCAAAATACCGATGTAGTTACCAGTACAAATAATACCAATAGTACAGATGAAGAGTTCGGTTTCTATGATGTCAGCTTAAGATGGTTATATAATATAACAGATAATGATCAGATAAGAATTAACTTTCTGAATCTTGATAACACCCTCACTTTTACCGAAAATGCTTTTGGTGGCGGACTATCTGCTTCGCGTCCTAGCTCTCTAAATCAAAGTAATCTTGCTGGAGGAATACATTATGACAGAAAGTGGAATGATAATTTTAAAACCTCAGTACAACTTTATGGTTCAAACTATAATTTAGATGCTCAAAATTTCGACATTATTAATGAAAAAATTATTACTCAAAATAATGAAATTATTGAAGCCGGACTTCATATAAATTCTAGTTATATTTTAAATGATCATATAACTTTACACAATGGATATCATTTTACTGAAACCGAAGTTATAAATACTGAAAAAGTTAATTTTCCTGTTGTTGACATTACAATTAAGGAAATAGTTCAAACACACGGATTATCATCAGAAATAGCCTATAGTACGGAAGATTTTAATACACATGTTAGGTTTGGAGCTCGTATAAATTATATAAATATTTTTGAAAAGTTTATTGTTGAACCAAGATTGAGTTTAAACCATCGGTTATCTGATAAAATTTCAATAGAAGTATTAGGTGAATTTAAAAACCAGATTACAACACTTCAAACAGACTTTAGAAATGGTTTTTTAGGTCTAGAAAGCCGTAGATGGACATTGGCAAATAATGAAACTATCCCCATATTAAAAAGCAAACAAATTTCAGTTGGTTCTAATTATAACTATAAAGGATTAATGATTAGTACTGATTTTTATTATAAAAAAGTTGATGGTATCACTTCACAAAGTCAAAATTTTCAAAATCAGTATGAATTTGCTGAGGCTAATGGCAGTTATAATGTAAAAGGTTTTGATTTTATTATCAATAATAAATTTAATAAATTTAATACTTGGCTAGGTTATTCTTTAGCAGATAATAAATATGTTTTTAATGACTTAGCTGATAATAAGTTTCCGAGTAATTTTGATATCAGACATACTATATCATTGGCTACAGCTTATGATTTAAAGAATTTAAAAGTATCTGCAGGGTTTAACTGGCGCTCAGGCAAACCTGCAACTCTACCCGTAGAAGGTAATGAAATTACTAATAATACTATAAATTACAGACCTCCAAATAGTAGTAATTTAAGTTCTTATATGAGACTAGATGCTTCAGCAATATATGATTTCAAAATCAGTAAAAAAATAAAAGCCCAAGCCGGGCTTTCAGTTTTAAATGTATTAGATCAAAAAAATATTATAAATGTTCATTATAGTATAGATGATGACACAAATACTATTAAAGAAATCGAGGAGTTTTCATTAGGTATAACACCTAATTTTGCTTTTAGAGTGTTTTTTTAATCCCATCCTAAATCCTTCCCAAAGGGAAGGATTAGTTTTCTATTAAAATTTTATAAAATTACCCTATTATTAAGAAGCGTTTTCTTTCTTAATTAAATTCAGCGCAGAACCTTCTTTAAACCATTCAATTTGTCCTTCGTTATAAGTATGATTTAATTTTATAACATCTGTAGAGTCATCGCTATGAATAATTTCTAATGTTAATGGTTTCCCGTAAGCAAACTCAGTTAGATTGGTAAAATTAAAGGTGTCATCCTCTTGAATTAGATCATAATCATTTTCATTTGCAAAAGTCAACCCTAACATTCCTTGTTTTTTAAGATTTGTTTCATGGATTCTTGCAAACGATTTTACAATCACAGCAACAACACCTAAATGACGTGGCTCCATAGCCGCATGTTCTCTAGAAGAGCCTTCACCATAATTATGACCTCCAACAACAATTGAAGGAATGTTTGCTGCTTTATAAGCTCTAGCCGTATCTGGTACCGCTCCAAATTCACCTGTTATTTGGTTTTTAACTTTATTAGTGGCTTTACCAAATGCATTAACAGCACCAATCAACATATTATTAGAAATATTGTCTAAATGACCTCTAAAACGTAACCAAGGTCCTGCCATTGAAATATGGTCGGTTGTACATTTTCCGAAAGCTTTTATCAATAATTTAGCTCCGATAATATTTCCTTTTATTGGCGTAAAAGGCGTTAGTAACTGTAACCTTTTTGAGTCAGGGTTTACGGTAATCTCAATATCTGAACCATTTTTAATTGGAGCTACAAAACCCGGATCTTTCACATCAAATCCTTTTGGAGGTAATTCAAAACCTGTTGGCTCTTCTAACATTACTTCTTCTCCTTCTTGATTTATCAATGCATCAGTCATCGGATTAAAATCTAATTTACCCGAAATTGCAACTGCTGCTACCATTGAAGGAGAGCCTACAAAAGCATGTGTATTAGGGTTACCATCAGCTCGTTTTGAAAAATTTCTATTAAAGGAATGCACTATGGTATTCTTTGGCTGATCTTCTGCACCTTCTCTTGCCCATTGACCAATACAAGGTCCACAGGCATTTGTGAATATTTTAGCGCCTAAATCTTCGAAAATTTGAAGTAAGCCATCTCTTTCGGCTGTATAACGAACTTGCTCAGAACCAGGATTGATACCAAATTCTGCTTTTGAGACTAATCCTTTACCAACAGCTTGTTTAGCAATTGAGGCTGCTCTTGATAAATCTTCATAAGATGAATTGGTACAAGAACCAATCAAGCCCCATTCTACTTTTAATGGCCAATCATTATCTGTTGCTTTTTTTGTCATTTCAATTCCAACCGGTGTTGCTAAATCTGGTGTAAACGGACCATTTAAATGAGGTTTTAATGTATCTAAATTTATTTCAATTACCTGATCAAAGTATTGTTCAGGATTTGCATATACTTCATCATCACCTGTAAGGTATTCTTTAATTTTATTCGCTTCATCAGCAACTTCGGCTCTATTTGTGGCTCTTAAATAACGTTCAATTGAATCATCATAACCAAAAGTTGACGTTGTTGCTCCAATTTCAGCACCCATATTACAAATAGTTCCTTTTCCTGTTGCAGAGATAGAAATGGCTCCTTCACCAAAATATTCAACAATACAATCGGTTCCTCCTTTTACTGTTAAAATATCTGCAACTTTTAAAATAACATCTTTAGATGCTGTCCAACCATTTAGCTTTCCTGTTAATTTTACTCCTATTAATTTAGGAAATTTTAATTCCCAAGGCATTCCTGCCATTACATCAACAGCATCAGCACCACCAACACCAATAGCAATCATGCCAAGGCCACCAGCATTTACTGTATGCGAATCAGTACCAATCATCATCCCACCAGGGAAAGCATAATTTTCTAATACCACTTGATGTATAATTCCTGCACCTGGTTTCCAAAAACCAATTCCGTATTTATTTGAAACTGAAGCCAAAAAATTAAACACTTCACTAGAAGTATTTAAAGCTTCTTGTAAGTCTTTATCGGCTCCTATTTTTGCCTGAATTAAATGATCACAATGCACCGTTGTAGGTACTGCGACTTCTTTTTTTCCCGCTTGCATAAATTGCAATAAAGCCATTTGTGCAGTAGCATCTTGACATGCAATTCTATCTGGTGCAAAGTCAACATAATCTTTACCACGTATAAAAGAGGTAGTAGTTTCACCATCCCACAAATGGTTATATAATATTTTTTCTGCCAATGTAAGTGGCTTACCAACAACTTTACGAGCAATATCTACTCGTTCAGCCATTCTGCTATAAACCTCTTTTATCATTTCAATATCAAATGCCATAATCTCTTATTTTTTTAATGAACACAAAGGTACTTATTTTAAAAAACTTATTTAATTAACTGATAATAAAACACTTTAAATTACACCAATTAATATCAAATACACATAAAAAAGATGCTAAATTAAATTATGTCTAAATTAAATACTTGATTTTTTTGAAAAATGCAATATGAGTTTGAGCTAAACTATCTCAGCTGATAAGCCTAAATTTAATAATCGGGTACAACGAGGCTTTAGCTCATCATATTCACCTGTTTTAACAGCACATTTTCCTTTATAGTGTACTAAGTAAGTACATTGTTCTGCTTGTTCTGAAGTATGTTCACAAACATCTATTAATGAGTTAATTACAAATTCAAAAGTATTTACATCATCATTAAATAAAATAATTTCATGCTGTAGTACTTCTTGCTCAAGTACATCACTTCTTTCTTGTATTTTTTCTTTAGTACCTATCATTATTCAAACAAAAGTAACCAATACCAAGTTAATAATAAAATATCACATTGATAAATTGAAATTTCCAATCACAAAAAGAGGAGGTTTTTAAAGCCTCCTCTTTTTAAAATCAACTAACTCAAAAATTTTAATACATAAATCTTAAGGCAGTTCTATCGTTTGCATTAAACTCACCGTCTTCATTTGTACTAAAACAAGCCAACATAATAGATGTTGAATCATAACCTGTAGGTGTACCCGGAATATGTACTGCTCCTACCCCAGCAGAACCTTCATTTGTATTTTGGCCACAACTTTGGCGACT
>CAZHYX010000046.1:0-5685 GCA_964536675.1 uncultured Flavobacteriaceae bacterium | reverse complement strand
AAACCAATCTGTATGACGGAAACCTACTGAATGCCCTATTTCATGTGTTATTACATGCTCGTTTACGTTTGTACTATAACTACCTAAACCATAAATTTGAACAAACTTATGCGGATTTCCGTTACTAGGAAAACCTGCTGAACCTCCAGAACCTGATTGATTTGGGTTATGATAAATAACCATATCTTTTGATTGGTAATTAGTACCAAAAGTAAGGCTGAAACTAATATCTAAATTTAATCTGTTATAATTATTTACTGCCCATTGTAAAGCGGTGCGTTCTTTATTAGAAAGTCCAAAACCACCACCACCGGTATAACCAATTATGGTAATTACTCCGTTACTAACTAGATTATTAGTACGATATTGTTTTGAGGTAATATCACCACCCATTTTCATGTTTTCAATTTGTTTTCTAGTAAACACAATATCTCCTTCTACTCTAAACATTTCTTGAAATGACCCATCGGGTAGTTGAAAATCAATTTTTTCAAGTCCGTCAGTATTAAAATACATTTCTTGAAGTTTTTTAGTAATTTCAGGATACAGTTCCTGTTTGACAGCTTGCTCATCTATTTGAATTTCATCATTTTGACATGAAAATAACATTAGAGAAAATACTAAGATTAAAGCTGTGAAAATTGAATTTTTTTTCATTTTTTAAAGGTTTTAAATTAATTAATAAATGTTAGTGGTAATATTATGGTGGGTCAATAATAATATTTACTGGTGTAAATTTAAAAATATTATACTAGAAAGTCAATAGCGAAAACCATGATTTTTAAAATTCATGGAAAACCACTAGTTTTATTTTAGAAAGTATTTTAGTGCAACCCAATTATTGCGCGCTCTAATTTTATCTAGTTTCAAATTAGATTTTGAAGTTTCTGAATCAATAAGAGGAATGTCTTCTTGGTAAAATCCACTTAACAATAAAATACCATTATTGTTTAAACATTTTGCATAGATTTTAATATCGTTCAATAAAATATTACGATTGATATTTGCTATAATAAGGTCATATTTTTTATTGATGAGTAACGAAGCATCACCTTGATAAACATCTACTCTTCTACAATTATTGAGTTCTAAATTGTCAAAAGTATTTTTATAGCACCACTCATCAATGTCAATAGCATCTGTAAGTTTTGCTCCTTTTATTTCAGCAAAAATAGCTAAAATACCTGTGCCACAACCCATATCTAAAACAGTTTTACCTTCCAAATCTAATTCAATTAAATGCTGAATCATTAAATGTGTGGTTTCATGATGACCCGTACCAAAGCTCATTTTCGGTTCTATAACAATATCATATTTTAGATTCGGGTTTTGATGAAATGGCGCTCTAACACTTACCAAATTATCTACTTGAATAGGGTTAAAATTTTTCTCCCATTCACTATTCCAATTTACTTGTGCGATTTCTTCTTTGTTATATGAGATTTGAAACTCATCATTTTTCAAGACATAAATATCATTTAAAATAGTATTATAATCATCTTCTTTTTGGATATAAGCTATAACACCATTTTCATTTTCCACAAAACTTTCAAAACCTACCAAACCTAATTCTGCAATTAAAATTTCGGTTGCTGGCTGTAATGGTGAAACTGTGAAATGGTAGGCTATATAGATCATTTTATTGTGGAATATTAATAAAAATGGATTCCTGCCAAAGTTTATCTTGAACGTAGTCGAAAGGCAGGAATGACAAATAGTTGAGTATTATTAATTTTAACACAAAAGTAAACCTTAACGATGTGAATTAAAAATGATTGTTACTCTATTATTTGTTAGTTGAGTTTGTAAAAATTATTTTCTAATAATGGTTTATTTAGAGCATTTCGACTCCGCTCAATGTGACATTCATGTAGGATTAAGAGTTTTATTATAACAGTTCTTTTTCAATAGCAATTTTTATAATGCCTACACTATTTTTTGCACCTAACTTACTCATGATATTCATACGGTGGGTTTCAACAGTTTTTGGACTAATAAATAGCTTTTCTGATATTTGCTGTGTGGTCAATTCTTCTGCTATTGCAACAAGCACATCTTGTTCTCTTCTTGTCAAATTTGGTTGTAAACCATTATCAACCGTTTTGGTTGTTGTTTGATTTAATAACTTTTTTTGAATATCTTTTTGAATATATAACTCACCAGAAAGTACAGTTTTTAGAGCTTCTAATATTTCTATTTTATCGGTGTTTTTTAATAAGTAACCATGTGCTCCATTTTTTAGCATTCGTTTGGTAAATGAAATATTATCAAAATTTGTTAAAGCTATAATTTTCAAATTAGGATATTTTTTTACTAGTTGCTTGCATAAATCTATTCCGTTAATATCTGGTAAATTAATATCTAGAAGTAATACATCTGGCTGATCTTTTTCTAAATTTTTCAGCGTTTCTTTAGCATTTTCATAAGCACCAATAACTTCAATTTCTTTTGTATTAAGAAGCATCGATTCAATACCTCTTAACACCATTCTATGATCATCTGTTATGGCTATTTTAATTATTGTCATTTTTATTTTTATCTATTTCTATCGTAGTTGAAGTTCCTTTTTTATTTGATAAAACATCTAAATTTGCATGTAAATAATCAATTCTTGACTGTATATTCTTTAAGCCAATTCCATTACCTTTAATATTATCCGTATCAAATCCTTTTCCGTTATCTTCTACTGTAATTTGCATGATTTTATTTCTACAGCTTATCTGAACATTTATTTCTGTTGCCACTGCATGTTTGATGCTATTGGTAACTAGTTCTTGAATGATTCTAAAAATATTAATTTCTTCTTTTTTAGACATATTCACTGCATTACCTAGACGCTGAAAGATAATTTTTTGTGAATGTGAAGCGTCTGATTTTTCACAATATTCTTCAACAGCTTCTAACAAATTAAAATTCTCTAACGATGGTGGTACCAAATTATGAGAAATAGCTCGTACTTGACTGCACGATTTATCAATCATGGTGATTGCTTCTTTTATCACAGCATTATTCATTTCTAAAAGGGTAGATAGCTTATATTTTATAGCAGACAAATCTCCATTTACACCATCATGTAATTCTTTAGCAATTCTGAATCGTTCTTTTTCTTCACCTTCCATTAATGATTCTAATGTTTGTACTTGATGCTCTCTTTTTAAGGTCAAAATTTCTTGATTTTTTCGTTTTTGTCGTTGCTGAAACAAAAACCAAGTGAGTATTGAAGCAACTAGTAAAAAAACAGCAATCCCTATTAAATAATTAGTTTGTGTTTTCTTTTTTTGGAGTTCTTTTTCAGTTTTTTCTAATTGCAACTGCTGTTGGATGATTTCTTTATCTTTTTTTTCGGTTTCGTATTTAGTTTCTATTTCATTTATATTTTTTAAGTTTTCCGTTTGAAGAATACTATCTCTATACAGTGTATGGTTTTTATAACTTGCTAAGGCTTGTTTTGGTTTGTTCTGTAAAATAAAAACATTGCTCATTGCTAAATATATTTCAGAAATAAGAGAAGTATTATTTATTTTATTAGCAATATCTAAGGCTTTTTTGTAATGATATTGTGAAGGGCTTTTTTGAAGTAGTTTACCATATGTAGTTCCTAAGCTCATGTGAGTTTCGGCCAATTCATCTTCATCTCTCAACATTTCTCTAATTTTCAGAGATTTGTTGAGAAAAGCTAATGACTTACTTAAATGGCTCTGCTTTTCATAAAGCGACCCTAAATTGTGGTAATTTCTAGCAATTTCTTTCTTGTTTTCATTTTTTAAATTTATCCGTAAAGATTTATTAAAATAATCATTTGCTTCATCAAATTCATTAATCTTCACATAATTTCCTCCTATATTATTTAAAATAGTACCTAATCCAAATTTTATATTTTCATTATCTGTTATTTTTGCAACAAGAACGGCTTCTTTTTGATAAGAAATACTTTTATGATAATCCTCAATTATGTAATAAACATTGGCTAGGTTAAGTAGTTTTATGAATTTTCCATAATCATTTGAAGTTTCTTCATCATAGGTAAGACCTTCAAAATATGTTTCTATTGCCTTTTTATAATCACCTTCATTTTTATAGAGCATCCCCATTGAGGAATAAATAGCAGATTTATTTAAGCCCTCTGAATCGAAAATCTGAAAGGCCTTTTTATAATAAACCCTTGCTGAATCATATCTATTTGTAAATAAAAAAGCATTACCAATATACAAATTAGCTTTTGCTTTTACCTTAGCGTATTTAATTTGTGAAGCAAACTTCTCAGCTCTCTTACCATAAATTAATGAGGTATCTATATCTTGATATAAATAATAATATGCTAGATCATTTAGAACCTGAGCTTTTACTGTGTCCTTTTGTTTTTTACTAAGCTCTAATTTTAAACTATCAATTATCTCATTAGTTTGCCCAAATAAAGTTATTGCAAAAAACAAAAAAACTAAGATGCTTATTTTTAATTTCAAGGTATTGGTTTTTTGTTTGTTTAAAAATAGGTAAATTTTATGAGTTAAAATGAACGAACTGCTCGAACTGGTATATTTTATTCTTAGAATCTGGGCTTGGTGTATTATCAATCATAAAATACACTCAACGTTGAAATTTCATATCCTTGATGTACACCATGCGCAACAGAATAATTTGCATTTGCATACGTGGTATAAACCAATTGCCCTACAGTGTAGCTTATTGCACCTCCACCACCAGAAGCTTCTGCACCAGCAGTAGGAATTGTCTCTTGTGCTTGAACCGAAAACATGAGTCCAAACACAAACAATACAGTTAATTTTAAATTATATGAAATCATTTTTATTTGTTTTTAGAACCAAATTTATATGCAAAGCCTACTTGAAAATGATTTATTTTAAAAGAGTTATTGCTATCTCCTCCTTCTAACAAATTTGATTGACCCCAATCATATCTAGCTTCAATTAAAAAGTTATCTGAAATATCATATGAAGCCCCAAAATCTAAAGCAAAATTGAATGATTTTATATTTTGAGGAGCATCTAATAAGAATCCAAAACTTGGTCCTGTATAAAGGTTAAACTTATCTGCTATATTATATTTTAATAATATTGGGGTTTGAATTTGATTAAAATCTTTAACACCAATAAAATTAATTTCTGGTTGTAATTTTAATTTATTAGATAACGAAATATCCGTAAAAGCCAAACCCACATAAACTCCAGATTCATTAGAATCAGATGCAGTAACTTCATTTGCTTTTACAGAAGCCGACTTTACTGCATCTGTATTAGTAGGATTATCATTTGTTTGATTGCTTACACTATTATGAAGATTTTTCATCATATAATCATACCCTGCTTTTGCTTCAGCATTAGACAATAACTTACACGAAGTTAAAGACAGTGTAAATAATGTGATTACCATAATTTTAACTAAATTTTTCATACTATAATTTTTTAAGATTAGTTATTATTTTGTCTTTTTATTCAAGACTTATTAATGATTGCAAGCTAGCTTCACTTTATATAAAAAAAGTAAGGGTATTCTCTGAATTGTTAAAATTCAGGGAATACCCTTAGGGTATTTTTTTAGTAAAAATAGTAAGATTCCTGCCAAAGTTTATCTTGAGCGAAGCCGAAAGGTAGGAATGATAGTAAAGTTATATAGCCTTAATAATTGCCGTAAAATCATCTGCATTTAAAGCAGCACCTCCAATTA
>CAZHYX010000045.1:0-14024 GCA_964536675.1 uncultured Flavobacteriaceae bacterium | reverse complement strand
CAAGAAATTTTCGAAGCTTTCAACAAACTATTTAACGAAAAGAATGCAGAACAAGCCGAATTAGTATTTAAAATAGACAAATACAATAGCCATATACAACTGTTTTTAAAGAGTGAAGAAGATAGTATAGAGCTTAAAAAAATGAAAGTAAATACGTTTAAAAGAACAAAGTAAGGGTTTTAATGCCAGAAACACTACAACATACCAAAAGAGAGATACGCCTTAACGGACAACAAGTTAAGCGAAACTATAATGCCGAAATATCAACAACTGTTTGTACTGATGACGAAACTTCTATTACTAAATTGGCCATATATTTTACACTAACCTATTTAGGTGCAAGAGAGGGTAAGCTACGCTACAATATGCAGGTAGAAAAACGTTTTTTTTTAGATGACACTAATTTTATCGTTAAAAAACCAAGCAAAGTGCAAGCATTAGCCTTAAAAGTTGCTTCATTAAATGATAACTTGATTTTTGAAACAGATACCCATTTTAAACTCCTAAGTATTGCAAATACTGAAGAAATTCAAAAAAAATGGAAAAAACTCAAACAAGAAATTCAAAATGAGTTTGTTGATATGGACGATTTAATAGAAGATTTCGATTGGCAATTGCAAAATAATATTCAACAATCATTTTTAAGCGATAACTTTTTTAATTTTTTCTTTGCTAATATTTTTTATAAAGAATTTGAAAATGATAAACCAATTATTGAAAACAAAATCATTGCAAATGCTATTGGAAGCTTAGATTTACCTGTCATAGAACAAAAGTCAATTCAAAAACGAGATGTTATATTTAGTGATATTACAATTAAAACAGAGGCAACACTTAATTCGGAAAATAAAACATTTCCATTGGCAAAACTCAATGTGTTCTTGGGGAATTTAGCAGAAAAAAATTCACAACATAGCTTAGATTTTAAATATGCTGGTACTTATAATGTAATTCCTCCAAAAGGATTGATAACCAACGGAGAATTAACTTATAATTTAGAGATAGGAGATCTCTATAAAAAAACAACCACCATTAATTTTAACCTTCAACAAGATGAGTAGTAAAATTTATGTAATAGATGGCGCATTATTAGAATGCAATCAAGGTTTTAAACCAGCTAAACTATTGGTTACACAGAACCAAAAAGTAAAGATACAAGGTAAGTTTAAAGCTACAGATGTTGATAATCAAGTACCCGAAACTTTTGGGCAATGTAAGCTAAAACCAACAAGTGGTGGTTATTTACCATGCATACCGGCATTACAAAAATGGACTAAAACCACTAAAAAAGGAACACTAGGCGGTAGCAAAAAGTTTTTATATGACTGTTCAGAAACTATGTGTGCAACCGGTGGTAAAATAACCGTTTTAAAACACGGGCAGGTAAATACTATGGGCAGTATGAAAGAAGAATTTAAAGAAATTGCCATGATGATACCCGGTGCTATGTTGGGTAATGATAAAGCACCGAAAATAGTTAATCAGTATTGGATGGATGAAAATGGTGAAGAAAGAATAAACAAAGAAGTCTATGGAAATAGTGCAGCTATGTTTGTACTTACTGAAAATGTAGATGCAGGAAAAAGTATTACTGTAAAAGTAAAGGGAAAAGAGGAAAAAGAGTTTGCAGAAGGAAAAAAAATACTAACCTATACAGGATCTGTATTAGCAGACGGAACAGCATCATTAGAATTAGTACCTATTAAAGAAGAATGGTTAACTGAAAAAAAATAAAAGATATGGCATTTGAATTAGTTATGTTTGAGATAGAAACTGAAGGAAGAACCATTAAAGTTAATGAAACCTTAGAGGTAGTTGACCCAAATCAAGCTGAAGTCATCAATGTCTATTTTGCTGAGAAAGTAATAAGTTTTGTTGATGAAAATGATGGGACACATACCTATACTTTTAATGGAGACAACAATACAAGTACGAATGCAGAAAAGAATGAAGTTGCAAAAAGTATTCAATCAAATGTTAAACCTATTCTTGAAGCACAAAACAAAAAGGTTTTAAAATTAAATGATATTATTGTTAAACTAACTGAAAGTTCATATAGTAAAGATGATACTATTACATTTGATGTTTATAAATTAGAAAAGAAAAAGGAAGTCCGTTATAAAAAAGTAAATGAAGCATCAATAGCTAATCAAGCATATTTAATAGCCAAAACAAAAAACTTAGAAGCTAAAAAAGTGAAAGTGAAAATTCATGAAAAAGATGGTGAATTTAAAATACTTGCAGATAAAGATGCCCTTTTACCCATTTTAGTTTATGCCAATAAAGAAGACAAAACAACCGATACCGAAGCAAGCGATTGGATAGAAATAGATATCAAAAAAGAAAAAGGAAAAAAAGATGGTGCAAACATCTTACTAACCGAAGGAGATGATGAAATAGAAGTAGGTATCAAAAAAATACAATTACGACCCAAAGAAGACAAAATGGCTACTAAAGATGAAGAAGCCAGTAAAAGTTTTGAAGGTTGGGCAGAGAAGTTGTATATACGAGAAGATGAAACCGATGATGGAAAAAAAGCAAAAGAAGCAGAAGCAGCAGCAGAGAAAGCACGCAATGCCGAAAAATTTGTTACATTAACAAGAGATGAAAATGCAGATAAGAAAGAAAACAGAATAAGTTTCCCTAAAAAAATTAGCGGGCCAAGTAGTATAGAAATAGCTAAAATAGCTACCTATACCATAACAAAACATAGTAGTAAAGCAACAGCAGCAGACAAAAATAATATACGTTGGTCTCTCCATATCAAAGGTGATGCACCAACAAAATATACCGTTATAGATTCCAAAAGTAAAACAGGATTGTACACCTACGCCAAAATAGAACTCATAGACGGTAAAAATCAACTAACCATAATATTTGACAAAGCCCTAAAAGGCAAAAAAGTACAAATAGAACCATTTAGAGGAGAACCAGAATTAAACACAAAAAAAGAGTATGTAAGTACAACACTTATAAAAGAGAAAGCAGTACCTAAAGTAGTAAGAAAAGAAAATACAAAATTATGGTTAGAAACAAATTGTGATGAGTGCGAAGAAAAAGAGAGAAATTTTTATGATGAAAAATATTTTATTTTGAAAGCACCAATTTGGTATGACCCATTAAAAGTAATGGAATATAGAGGTTGGTATCAGAATGGAACAAAATGGGCACCTGAACGAAGTGCTTATTTGAATTATACAGCTTATAGAAATAAGAAAAAGCATGATGGTTTGGATTTATATGCACCAGTAGGTACACCAGTATACGCATGTGTAGAAGGAGAAGTATATATTAAACGAAAGACAAGTACTTATGGAAATCATATTGGTATAAAAGGAGAATATAATGGAAAAACATATTATTTTTTCTATGCACACTTTAAAAGCTCTGCTTTGTTTGAAAAAGGAGATATGGTGAAAATAGGTGACCTAATTGGTTATACAGGTAAAACAGGTTATGAAAGTTCGCATGACAGACATTCTCATTTGCATTTTGAAGTAAGAGATACTGAAGCCACAACAGGAGGAAGATTGAATGTATTATCAACGATACCAGATATAAAAGTAAATCTAAATATTAACCCCAAAGAAAGTGGTCAACCATGAGAAATTTACTAATATTAATATTTTTGATTAACTTTTTTTTAAGTTGTAAAAATAATAAGCAACTAGGTATAAATAATAAAACAATACTATTAGTTGAAGTTAGAGATACAATGATAAAAAAGGATAGTGTAAATAATAAACTTTTTAAAAAAACAATAATCATAGAAACTCCTGTTGAAATAGTTAAATTATTTAGTAACAATGATGTTTATACTTATACTATTGATTTTACTGGAGATGAAATTTTAGATTATATCTGCTATGTTGAGACTGATGATAAACGAGAACCAATTAAAGAATATTGGGTGTCTTCGGATTTTAAAATAGTCAAAGAACAAATGGGGTTTATGGACGCATATATACTTGGTTTTTTTAATATCGATGATGATGATGAATTAGAATACATACGAGTAAATGGAGAAGAAATAGAGATAGATTATGTGTTGTGTGACCAAAATAATTGGAAAGAAAAAGAATTGTTTTACTTTCACCTTATAATAGAAAAAAATAATCAATTTTATTGGGCTTATCCAAGTCAAATAGATGATGTTATTTATAATGAATTAAATAATAAGATTTTTTTAAAAACTACAATGAACCATAGTATAATAATAGATGATAGAGAATCTATACATCCTAAATGGCAAAAAAGAATGCCAGCTTTAATATTTAAAGGTAAAATAGAAGATTATAATGAAACTAAAGATTTGAAGAATATTCAATTTTTAGAAATTCAAGAAATAAGGAGTAAAGTAATAAATTAGCCAATTTATACACTTACGCAAAAATGGAACTCATAGACGGTAAAAACCAACTAACCATAATTTTTGACAAAGCCTTAAAAGGAAAAACAATTCAAATTGAACCATTTAGAGGATAACTAGAATTAAACACAAAAAAAGAGTATGTAAGTACAACACTTATAAAAGAAAAAGCAGTACCTAAAGTAATAAGAAAAGAAAATACAAAATTATGGTTAGAAACAAATTGTGATGAGTGCGAAGAAAAAGAGAGAAATTTTTATGACGAAGCACATTTTACGTTGAAAGCACTTGGTTGGTATGAACCTGTTGATGACCCGCAGATTGCAATGTATAACCAGCATGGAATAGAGAAACCAAAAAGCAATACTTTTGGTACAGGTAGAGGAAGATTTCATTCAGGGTTAGATATATTTTCTATAGAAGGGAGTAATGTGTATGCTTGCTTAGATGCTGAGGTTGTTGAAATTCAAACTTGGGAAAGTAAAACAAAAAGTGGATATGGACATAATATCATTTTAAAAGTTTTTAATCCGCAAGAATTGAAAAATAGACGTAGAGTTTATACAAAAGCATATTCAAGTGATTTGGATAATAAATCAAGTTTAATAAGGATGATAACATTTTTTTCCTTAGATATGCTCATCTTGAAGATATTCTTGTAAAAGAAGGTCAAACTGTTATTTCTGGAGAAGTAATAGGTAAATCAGGAGTATCAGGTATTGCTTTAGGGACACATGACCCTCATTTACATTTTAATATTGGGAGCACAAAAATTAAGAGCAAAAACCATTTAGTAAACCCTGCTTATTATGTTTATTGGAAAGAAATAAACGATCTTACAGAAGAAGATAAAAAAGCACAAACAAAAAGGAAAGATGAAGGGTATAAGCCTAACCCAACACCAAAACTATCAAAACTTTAATATGAAAAGATATATACAAACTATTTTTTTTATCATTTTGATAATATTATTCAATTGTAAAACGAATACGAATAAAGATCGTAATATTAAAAAGAGTAATTTAATATTAGATTCAATAAGAATAAATAAAAAGACAAATAAGGATTCTAAAATTGATTCTTTAAATATAGGAGTTCAATTTTATAAATATTCTTCATTTAAAAATTATAGGTTTATAGAAGCAGAACCATATGAGATGATTGCGGTAGATAAAAATATTAATTCTACTCAAATTGTTATTTATAAAAGAGATAAATTATTTTATATTGTATTGCTTGTTGCTGAAGGTCTCGTTGATAATTTTGATTATGATTGGGAGAAAATAAATAAAAGAATAGCTGACATTAAGACATGTGATAGTTCATACAATTTTTGTTGGTATCCAAATGTCAAAGATGATTCAGGTGGCTTCGGAGGTCTTGGTAAATTTGGTGTAGGGAATAAAAAAATAGTATCAAAAAATTTAGATGAATATGAAATGTTTTTTGATGCTAAAATTTGGGTTGCAGATTACTTAAATGGAAAAATTAAAGACTATAAATTAGATAAAAATGAGTTTAACTGTGTAGATGATTATTAATTGTTAATAATCAAAACAAACTAACCATAATATTTGACAAAGCTCTAAAAGGAAAAAAAGTACAAATAGAACCCTTTAGAGGAACACCAGGTATCAACAATAAAAAAGATTATGTAAGAACCTCTACAATAAATAATCATAAAATAACAAAACTAGATACTACACAATTATGGTTACAAACTGAATGTGATGAAAGCATTAGAATATAATATTAATAATGAGTTTTTATGAAAAATAAAATAAAAAGTGTGATTTTATTATGTATTTCTATATTGTTTATGAATTGTTCAAATCAAATCAAAAAGAGTAATATTAAAACCAAATATCCATTGCAAAATGAAAGAAATTTTGCATCACAAAAAACTATAAGTTCACAAAGAGATTCAATACTTAAAGAAATTGGTTACGAACCAACTAGCAAAAGTTCACAGTATTTTTATTATTATAAGACTTTAGGAAATGTTATTTCAAAGAAAAAGATGTTCGATATAATGGTTGCTATGAATAAAGGAATTGATAGTATCTTTTATAATAAAGGTGAAGTTAGAATTTTCACCCATTATGATAATATGAAGTACTTTTATGCATTTACATCAGATTTTTATAGATTTGAATATTGCACTTGGAATGATATATATAAAACAATTTTTTCTTTTAATGATATTGATAGTGTAGTTTGGTATAACGAAAATATAAAGAGTACAATTTTTCCAAGTGGAGAAGAATGGCCAACAATTCATCCACCACAAAAAGTAATGAAAAAGAAGTGGTATATTGAAGATTTAAATTATGATTTGATATTATATGAAGATAATAAACATTTTAATTCAGATTGGGTCATTACTAATGAAAATTATATGGATTCTATAATTCTAGCAAATAAAAATTTAAAATTTAAACCGCGAAAATGCTTTGAACCCACAAAATAGATGATGTTTTGGGTGTACAACAAGATGGGAAAGATGTTGCTATAAAAGCAACAGTTGGAGGTTTTTCTAAATACCAAACACTTTAATAAAGACGATTATGCTATAGCCAAAATAAAACTCCAATCCAAAGGCAAACTAAAGCTATGGAATGATAAACTAAAAGACTTAAAAGATAAGAAAACCAAACTTTATTTGTTAGTTGATGCACATACTGATAATTCTGATTTAGAAATAGAGTATCACGGCAGAAACCCACCGTTATTTAAAAGTACTTATCCAACCCCAGAAGCTACACCCAAACAAAATACCGAACGAAGACAATATTGGAAAGATGAAGATTATTATGGAGAGAGTTTTTCAAAATGGTATTAGACTCACGCATCTTAGTTGTATGTTAGGTGCTTTTATAGGTTTAAAACAATTGGAGATAAGTGTTGTAACAACTTACAACATACCCAAATAGCCCCACTGGTGCGCGATTGTATCGCGTACAAGTTAAAAAATAACCGCTACCGTATAGTTCACGACTCTGTAGAAGAAGGTTTGGTATTTATGGCAGAAGATTATATGTTTAGTTCAGCAGTAGATTATTCAGGAGAAAAGGAATGATTGATGATATAGTTGTTGTTACCACACGATACAATCGTGCGGTAGCGGGGTTTGGGTAGTTGTAATCCATTAAGACTACAACTGCGATTTATAGTCTTACCCTTAATAACAACCTTTAAAATATTTCACGTACTTTTAAGCCCCAATTTCAACTCCAATAGTTATGAAAAGATCAAAAAAAATCTTATTAAGTATGCTACTAATATTAGTAGTTATCATTACTGCTGCAACTATTATTATCCCTAAAGATTTAGACGAAAAATTTAATACGGTTACTTTACAACCACCTTATAAAGTTTCAACAGAAGCTCAGCAATTATACAATTCACTCGATTTTATTGCTGATATGCATTGTGATGCCTTACTATGGAAAAGAGACCTCTTAAAAAAGAATGTGCAGTGTTCTGTTGATATTCCCAGAATGATAGAAGCCAATGTAACATTACAAGCATTTACCATAGTTACAAAGGCACCCAAGAATATGAATTTTGATAATAATACGGGTGAAACAGATCAAATTACTATTCCATATATTCTACAACGCAGACCAATTAGTTCGTGGTTTAATCTTACAGGTAGAGCTTTAGCACAATGTAAAGCATTGCATCAATTTGAAAAGAAGTCTGACGGAAAATTTAGAGTGATAGAATCGTCAAACGATTTACAAAAATATTTATCTGATAAGAAAGAGAATAAAGAAATTACAGCAGGATTTTTAGGTATAGAAGGAATGCATACTTTAAATGGAAAATTAGAAAATGTTGACAAACTATATAATGCAGGTGTTAGAATGATGGCTCCCGTACATTTTTTTGACAATAAATTAGGAGGTTCAGCTCATGGGGTTTCTAAAGAAGGCTTGACCGATTTTGGAAAACAAGTTATTAGAAAAATGCAAGAAAAAAATATGATTGTTGATATAGCACATAGTTCTCCCAATTTATTAAATGATATTTTTGAAATATCAACAAAACCTGTTGTGTCATCACATACAGGTGTTCAAGGTACTTGTGAGACTGTACGGAATCTATCAGACAAACATCTTAAAAAAATTGCAGAAACTGGCGGATTGATAAGTATTGCAATGTTTAAACCTGCAACTTGTGATAGTACAGTTGCTTCGTCCGCAAAAGCAATAAAATATTGTATTGATTTAGTTGGAGCTGATTACGTTGCTTTAGGTTCAGATTTTGATGGTGCCATAGAAATTCATACAGATATTACAGGTTTGCCTTTATACGTTGAGGAAATGCTCAAACTAGGAATTTCTGAAGAAAATATCCGTAAAGTAATGGGAGGAAACGTAAAACGTTTTATGCTTAAAAATTTACCTAAACAATAGAAAGGTTTGTAAGAGCTAGACGTCTATTAATCTCTCGACTGCGCTCGAGGTGACATTTGTCTGGTCGAGCGCAGTCGAGACCTTATTGAAGATATAAATTTGATTTCTTAATAATATAACATGAAAATAGGAATAGTATGTTACCCAACCTTCGGTGGAAGCGGAGTTGTAGCCACTGAACTAGGTATTGCCTTAGGTAAAAAAGGACATGAAGTCCATTTTATAACCTCTAAACAACCTGTTCGTTTGAACGCTTTAACAAATAACATCCATTTTCATGAAGTATTTGTTGAAGAGTATCCCTTATTTCATTTTCAGCCTTATGAGTTGGCACTGTCAAGTAAATTAGTGGCTATAGTTGAGCATTACGAACTTGATATTTTACATGTACATTATGCCATACCTCATGCATATGCAGCGTATATGGCTAAACAGATGCTCAAAGAAAAAGGGATAGAAATACCTATCGTTACTACTTTGCATGGTACAGACATTACATTGGTTGGTAGTCATCCTTTCTACAAACCTGCTGTTGAATTTAGTATCAATAACTCTGATGTAGTGACTGCAGTATCCGAAAGTTTACGAAATGATACCTTACGTTTATTCGATATTAAAAAAGAGATTGAAGTGATTTATAATTTTATTGATTTTGAGAAATATCCAGGAATTGATGATGTTGATTGTAAGCGAGGTACATTGGCAAAAGATAATGAAAGAATTATTGTACATGTAAGTAATTTTAGACCTGTAAAACGTATTAAGGATGTCATTACTATTTTTGCAAAGGTTCAAAAAGAGGTTCCTGCTAAATTATTAATGGTAGGTGATGGTCCTGAAAGAGAACATGCTGATATATTAGCAAAAGAATTAGGTGTTAGAGATCAAATAATTTTCTTAGGGAATAGTAATGAGGTGAATAAAATTTTATGTTATGCTGACTTATTTTTATTACCCTCAGAGACTGAGAGTTTCGGACTGGCAGCTTTAGAAGCAATGGCGGCGAAAACACCAGTTATTTCTTCTAATTCTGGTGGTTTACCCGAAGTGAATGTACATTCTGTAACTGGGTTCACAAGTAATGTAGGTGATACTGATGATATGTCTAAAAATGCTATTTATATATTAGAAGATGATACAAGACTGCAAGAGTTTAAAGTAAGAGCACAGAAATTTGCAAAACAATTTTCAATTGAAAATGTATTGCCGTTATATGAAGAAATATATAGAATGGTTAAAATTGGGTGTTGTTGATTTAATAGGTTTAATATAATCTTCAAAGAGTTGTTATTATTGTCTTGAGAATTGGGGATTAGGAATCCATTACTTAGCTAGCTTCATGCAAATTACAGATTATTGTAATAATTCAATCCTTCAATTACCAACTCATTAGATGCTGTAGCATTAATAATAAAATCTGATACATCTTTTAATAAAATATACCGAACAGAACCATTGATATTCTTTTTGTCATGCTTCATAAGGTTTAAAATAGCTGAATAATGTTCAGTAGCTATAGCTGTTTTTTTAAAAGTTTTATGGATATACTCTTTTAAAGAAGTCAATTCTGATAAAGGAAAATCATGTAGTTTATATGATAAATATGCTTCAACCACCATCCCAATTGCTATAGCTTCACCATGTGTTAAATTCTCTAATGTGTTATGCTCTAAAAAATAAGATTCAATAGCATGCCCAACGGTATGTCCGTAATTTAATACTTTTCGTAAATTTTCTTCTTTAGGGTCTTGTAAAACTACATTATTCTTTGTTGTAATTGCTCTATAAATAATATTATTTAACTTACTGGTATTTTTCCAGTTATCATTCTTTATTTCACCTAAAAGTTTACCATTAAAAGTCAATCCGTATTTAATAATTTCAGCTACTCCCGAACACATTTCACGCTTTGATAATGTTTGTAAATAATTGCTGTCAATTAGTACCATTTCCGGATTAGAAAACATGCCTATTAAATTCTTTAAACTATCAAGATCTACTCCAGTTTTACTTCCTACAGACGCATCAACCATACTTAATAGAGTAGTAGGGATATTGATAAACTTGATACCTCTTTTAAAGGTTGATGCTACAAATCCGCCAAGATCGGTTACCATACCACCACCTAGATTGATCAATATACTTTTTCTATCCGCACCTAATTCAGTCAATTTTCTCCATAAAGCGATGCAGGTCATAATATTTTTATGCTCTTCACCTGCCTTAATTTCAATAGTTACAATCTCTTTTTTATAAGAAATGTTATTTTTAAACACACTATAACAATGTTTATGTGTGTTTTCATCAACCAATACAAAAACTGAAGATATATTATCGCTTGATAGATAATCATTCAATTGTTTATATGGACCCTCGTTAAAATGTATAGAATAACCTGTAGATTGAATAGAAGCCATTTATTAATTTATTTATTGGCGAATTTATTGAAAAAATACTTTGCTTAACTATCTTTGTTAAAAGATTAATGAATAATGAATAAAATTTTTGAAGATACACAAACGGCTTTTGCTTTAAAATCTGATACTGAATTAGATAGAGCCTATTTTTTATTTAAAATGATTCAAAGTGAACCATTGGTACGTATAGGTACCGCTATTACTAATTTCGCATTGAAAGCACATATGCCTGTTGAACCTTTGATTAGAGCCTCTGTTTTTGATCATTTTTGTGGCGGTATTACCGAAGAAGATTGTTTACCAACTATTGCTAATATGTTTACAAAAAATGTACATGCCATTTTAGATTATTCCGTTGAAGGTAAAGAAACAGAAGAACAATTTAATTTAGCACTAGAAAAAACATTGCAAAATATTGATTTTGCGCAAGAAAAACTGAGTATTCCTTTTGCTGTATTTAAACCTACAGGTTTTGGTAGATTAAATTTATATCAAAAAATAACAGAAAATAAAATATTATCAGATGAAGAGCAAGAAGAATGGAATACAGTAATTAAACGCTTTGATACAGTATGTAAAGCAGCACATGACACAGATGTTTCCTTATTAATTGATGCTGAAGAAAGTTGGATGCAAGGAGCAGCTGACGATTTAATAGAACAGATGATGACTACCTATAATCAAGACAAAGCAATTGTATTCAATACTTTACAAATGTATAGACACGATAGACTTGATTATTTAAAAGAATTACATAAAAGAGCTACTGAAAAAGGATTTTATGTTGGGTTAAAGTTAGTAAGGGGAGCTTATATGGAAAAAGAAAGAGAAAGAGCAGAAGAAAAAGGATATCCTTCACCAATCTGTGAAAATAAACAATCTACAGATACTAATTTTGATGCAGGTATTAACTATATGATAGAGTATGAAAAATTAGCCCTGTTTGCTGGTACTCACAATGAGAAGAGTACCTATAAATTAATGGAATTGGCTATCGAAAAAGGGGTTTCTAAAAATGATAAACGCTTATGGTTTGGCCAACTGTATGGAATGAGTGACCATATAAGTTATAATTTAGCGACACAGGGTTATAATGTGGCAAAATATTTACCGTATGGACCCGTTAGAGACGTAATGCCTTATTTAATACGTAGGGCAGAGGAGAACACTTCAGTTGTAGGGCAAACTAATAGAGAACTAAGTTTATTAAAAACAGAACGTAAACGTAGAAAATTATAATGATATCAACTGACGAAATCAAGGCACTTTTAGTAAAGAATAAGAAAAGATTATCTCAGGAAATTCAACATAGTAAAGAATTAGTGGGTTTACTAAGAAAATCTACACACACTAAATTAACCGAAGAAGAGAAGGAGCAGGTTAAAACTCTTTTAATTGATGTTTTAAAAACCATACCTTCATTTGCCATATTTATGCTACCTGGAGGTGTTATTTTATTGCCAATTGTTGCAAAATTAATTCCAGATATACTGCCTAGGTCTTTTAGAGATGATGTAGATTAATCACCAGTAGTGTCCGATAAAAAATGGAATTTCTATTTATGTTATTATAAACAACCATAATTAAGGGTTTTTTACTTTAGCTAGGTTGCTTTTTAATGATAGATATTTGAATACAGTTAATAACGATTTTTTTATTTTTATAATTTATATTTATCTGATTATCAGTTACCTAAAAACAAGTCTTGGTTCTTGATTCTAATAGTCCCGAGGATTCGGGAGTCATGTATCATTAGTCCGACAACAATGATTAAAAATACTGATAAATTTACTTAAGTTAACAACTTAAAAGACTACTTTTGCGCTTTCAAAAAATGAAGTATGCAATCTATTAGAAACATAGCTATTATAGCACACGTTGACCACGGTAAAACAACTTTGGTTGATAAAATTATTGACCAAGCAAAAATTTTAGATGATCGTAAAGTACGTACTGAGTTATTATTAGATAGTAATGATTTAGAACGTGAACGTGGTATTACAATTCTTTCTAAGAATGTGTCTATTACATATAAAGAGGTGAAAATTAATGTTATTGATACTCCCGGGCATGCCGATTTTGGTGGTGAAGTGGAGCGTGTACTAAAAATGGCTGACGGTGTTTTATTATTAGTAGATGCTTTTGAAGGTCCGATGCCTCAAACTCGTTTTGTATTAGGAAAAGCACTAGAGTTAGGATTGATTCCCATAGTAGTTGTCAATAAAGTTGATAAAGAAAACTGTACACCTGATTTAGTACATGAAAAGGTATTCGATTTGATGTTTGCACTAGATGCAACTGAAGAACAATTAGATTTTACAACAATTTATGGTTCAGCAAAAAATGGTTGGATGAGTACTGATTGGCAAGAACCAACAGATAATATCATTCCGTTATTAGATGCAGTTTTAGAAGTAATACCTGAAGCTCCTTATATAGAAGGTACACCTCAAATGCAAATTACTTCGTTAGATTTTTCTTCTTTTACAGGAAGAATTGCCATTGGTAGAATGTATAGAGGAGATTTAGAAATTGCAAAAGATTATATGCTTTGTAAAGCGGATGGTTTAACTAAAAAAGTCCGTATTAAAGAATTACATACTTTTGAAGGAATGGGCAAAGCCTCTGTTGAAAAAGTGCGCTCTGGAGATATTTGTGCAATAACAGGTATTGAAGGTTTTGAAATTGGTGATACTATTGCTGATTTGACTGAGCCCGAAGCATTGCCAAGAATTGAAGTAGATCAACCTACAATGAGTATGTTGTTTACAATTAATAATTCACCATTTTTTGGTAAAGAAGGTAAATTTGTAACCT
>CAZHYX010000044.1:0-14067 GCA_964536675.1 uncultured Flavobacteriaceae bacterium | reverse complement strand
ATAATTATTGACAACTTCCTTATTTATTACTGTGGTTGTTTCGCTCCCTGTACTTTCAACAAAGATTGAGAAGTCTATTTTTCCTCTTACTAATTGTCGTGAGAGTTTACTTCTTATTTCTAATTCTTTTTCTTTATAGAATGAAGGAACTCTAACATTTAAATCTAAATTTTTACTGTTTAAGGTTTTTATTTCTACAGTAACCTTCTTTTGATGAAGTTCAACTATGGCTTTGCCGTAACCTGTCATGGATTGTATCATATACTTTTGATAAAAATTAGGCTAATTTAAGGAAATTCTAACAATGTTCTTACTTGAAACTTAGGAATATAACGGTAAATGAATACTTTGTTAAAAACGCCACTAATTCACTAATAATTATGTAGATATCTTTTAAAAAATAACACAAATTTCTGAAAACCCTTCTGATTTTCGATTAGTGAAATAATAATTTTGTGTTTTTAAAGAATTTATTGGTGTATTCGTGGCAAAAAACAGGCTAAGTTACCCCAAATTAAAGTGTACGTTTGCTATTTTACAAGGCTTTCTCATCCTTTGGAGTATTACTTTTAGTAACTAAATATACTCCTGAAAAAATTAATAACGTTGCTAATATTTGTACTATATTTAAGGAATCGCTTTTAGTAAAAAGTGCATACACCGAAGCTAATACCGGCTGTAAGTATATAAAAATACTAAGTGTAGTTGGTTTTAGTTTAGTTAATGCAAATATATTAAAGAGGTAAGCGAAAAATGTAGTAAAAACAACTATAAAACCCGCTTTAACGTAAATAATATTTGACATTTCTTGCCATTGAATTTCTTGAAGTTCAGAAAAACCAAAGGGCAACACCATAAATAAGCCGAATAGATACATCCATTTTATAAAAGTAAGCGGATGGTATTTATCTGTTAATCGTTTTACAATAATTAAATAAAAACTATAAGATGTTGCATTTATAAATACTAAAAAGTTCCCTAGAAGTACATTTTTGCTTACACCAAACTCTTGTCCGTAAACAATCAAAACAAAAGCCCCTGCCAATCCTACAAAAATCCCTATTACTTTTAAAAATGTTATTTTTTCCTTTAAAATTAGTGTAGAAAGTATTAATACTAATATTGGTGTGGTAAGCATCATTACTGATGCATTTATAGGTGTTGTTAAACTTAATCCTTTAAAAAAAGTGAGCATATTTAATGCTGTTCCAAAAATGGCAGCTAGAAAAATTCTAAAATAATCTTTTCGTTCAATTTGCTCTTTTGCTACAAAAAAACCTACAATCCAAAAAAGTAGTGTTGCACCTAAAACTCTTAATGCAATAAATGCATAAGGTTTTATATATGCTGGCATTACATCTTTGGCTACCGTAAAGCTCACTCCATAGATGAGTGCAGCTAAGAAAGCAAAGATTAATGCGATGTTTCTGGAGTTCATTTTTCAAAAAATAAAAAACGTCTTAACGAGAAAGCATAGCAACATGATTATCTATTATTTAAACAGATTGCCACGTAATTGCTATCGCAATTTCTCGCAAAGACGAATTAGTTTATTAATTTGATGAGATCCTGAAATAACCTCTCGACTCCGCTCGAGGTGACATCTTCAGGATGACAAATTATTTTGCGTTATTGTAACGTCTTTCTACTTCGTTCCAGTTAATTACATTAAAAAATGCATTGATATAATCTGGTCTTCGGTTTTGATAGTTTAAATAGTAGGCGTGTTCCCAAACATCTAAGCCTAAAATTGGTGCGCCACCACAACCAACACCTGGCATTAACGGATTGTCTTGGTTAGGTGTAGAACATATTTCTACTTTACCTCCTTTATGAACACATAGCCATGCCCAACCAGAGCCGAAACGAGTACCAGCTGCTTTAGAAAAAGCGTCTTTAAATGCGTCAAACGAGCCAAAAGCATCATTAATAGCATCGGCTAAGTCACCCGAAAGTCTTCCTTTACCTTCCGGATTCATTACTGACCAAAAAAGACTGTGATTGTAAAATCCGCCTCCATTATTTCTAACAGCTGCATTATTCATATCTAAATTAGTCAAAATATCTTCGATAGATTTTCCGTCAAGGTCAGTACTTGCAATAGCATTGTTTACATTATTAGTGTATCCATTATGATGTTTTGAATGGTGTATTTCCATAGTTCTAGCATCAATATGTGGTTCTAAGGCATCATAAGCGTAGCCTAATTCTGGTAATTTAAAAGCCATAATTTAATTATTTTAGTTAGTACTAATATTATTCAAAGATAAAAACTTTGTTGTTAAAAGCAGTCTAAAAACGTATAGAAAGTTTTTATTTATCCATAGAACTCATCTATTTTAATAGTTTAGTAACTCTAAGTTTATCAAGCGCTTCAGACGCCATACTGAAACTTACTTGTCTATCATCAAAATAATTGATTAATTCTATTTTTTCCTGTTGAGTTGCACCTAATTGATTCAGCATATTTTGCAAATGCATTTTCATGTGTCCGTGTTGAATTCCCATAGTAGTCAATGCTTTTAAGGCTGCAAAGTTTTGAGTTAAGCCTGCAACGGCAATGATTTGCATCAATTCCTTTGCTGTAGGATTTTGTAATATTTCTAATGATAGTTTTGCTAATGGATGCAGTTTTGTCAATCCGCCAATTGTACCTAAAGCTAAGGGTATTTCTATCCAAAATCTAAAAACTCCATTGTTAATAGAGCAATGACTTAAGCTTCTGTATTGTCCGTCTTTAGCCGCATAGGCATGTGCTCCGGCTTCAACTGCTCTAAAATCATTACCGGTAGCCATTACCACAGCATCGATACCATTCATAATCCCTTTATTATGAGTAACTGCTCTATATGGCTCTACTTCTGCAATTTGAACAGCTCGATAGAATTTTTTTGCGAATTCTTGAGCGTTCTCACCCAATTCATCAATCTTACAACTCGCCTCAGCTCTAACCAAACATTCAGGAATAAAATTTGATAAAATACTCATTATAATTTCTATTCCTTCTTTACGGAAAGTTTTAGCAATAGTTTCTAAACATGAATTGATAAAATTAGCACCCATACTATCTTTGGTTTCAAACGAAACGTGTAATTGATAGTAATTTGGCAACTTTTCTATTTTGTTTTTGAGTTCAATTCCTAAAATTCCACCACCACGCTTGCGCATATTTTTGGTAATGGCTTCAGTGGCTTCATACAGTGTTGGTTTTATTAAACTGAAATAACCTTGCAGTTCATCAAAATCACCATCATACATAAAATGTACCTGACCTGTTTTAGTTGTAGAGATTACCTTTGTTTTAAATCCGCCACGTTCACTCCAAAATTTGGCCGTTAAAGAGGCAGCAGCAACTACTGAACTTTCTTCTACAGCCATTGGTATAACATATGGTTTCCCATTAATGATAAAGTTCGGAGCTATCGCATAAGGAAGGTAAAAATTAGAAATGGTATTTTCTATAAACTCATCATGGAGTTGTTGCAGTTTTTTGTCATCATTCCAATAATTTTTAAGTGTCTCTATTGCTGATTTACTATTTGATAAATAGGTCTTCGTTAGCCAATTAATCTTTTCTTCTTTGGTTAATTTTGAAAATCCAACTACAGTTTTGGTCATTTTTTGTTGCTTACTATAAAGAGGTTAAAGATACTAATTATTACAAGGTTGAGAATTATAAAGACTTAAGACCGCTTCGCTTTAAGAGAAAAGAAAAAAGATTTGTTTGTTATCAAGGTAGTTAATTGGGGTTTTGTGAATGAACTATCTTAATAATAGAGTATATTAATGACCCTTCTCCCGAATTTTCGGGACGCTCAGAGCAACATCATTCTGTATAAATATTTTAACTAGTAAATTTTCGTTTGCCTTGTTAAAATCTATTTTTTGGGGTGGTTTTTGATGAAATTTCCGTAAACTTGGCAAGTTTTTTACCCTTATTATTCAATCCTATGAAAAAAATACTTATCCTATTTATTGTCTTTACAACAACACTTTCAGCTCAAAAAAAAGATATTACTCTTGAAGATATTTGGTCAAACGGAACTTTTAGAACCGATCAGTTAAACTCATTCCACTCAATGCAAATTGGTGATTATTATACCATTCAAAATTTTGATCGAGAAACCGGTAGCTCCAAGATAGATAAATACAGCTATAAAACACTTGAAAAAGTTGAAACTATCGTTGATAGTAAAAGTTTAGATGAAATTAACTCCCAAAACCTCGGGATTGAGAGTTATGAATTTAATGCCGATGAAACGAAGTTATTATTAGGTGTTGATTCTGAAAAAATTTATCGCCATTCATCAAAAGGAAGATATTATGTTTTTGATATTGCGTCAAAAAAATTACAGCTAGTTTCCGAAAATAAAATTCAAGAACCAACTTTTTCTCCTGATGGGAACAAAGTAGCTTTTATGTATAAAAACAATATTTATATTAAAAATTTAAACTCAAATAATACCGTTCAAATTACTACTGATGGTGAAAAAAATAAGATTATCAATGGTATTACTGACTGGGTTTATGAGGAAGAATTTGCTTTTGTAAGGGCTTTTGAATGGAATGGTAATTCAGACAAACTTGCGTTTTTGCGTTTTGATGAAACAGAAGTACCCGAATTTTCAATGGATATTTATGGTACAGAATTATATCCTACACAGCAAGTATTTAAATACCCTAAAGCTGGTGAAAAAAATGCTGATGTTACCTTACACATGTATAATTTGAGCTCTAAAACTAATAAACAGATTGATTTAGGTAATAAAGCACAACATTATATTCCTAGAATGGAATGGACTAATGAACCTAATACATTATCGGTAACTACTTTAAATCGTCATCAGAATAATTTGAACCTATTATTTGTTGACGGGAATTCGCTTGAAACAAGTCTTATCCTCAATGAAAAAGATGCTGCATATATTGACATTACTGATAATTTGACCTTTTTAACCAATAATAGCTTTATTTGGACAAGCGAAAAGGATGGCTACAACCATATTTATCATTATAGTGCTACAGGAAAACTAATCCGTCAAGTAACTAATGGAAACTGGGAAGTAACTAATTATTATGGCTATGACCCTAGAACAAAACGTATCTTTTATCAATCAGTTGAAGATGGTTCTACAAACAGAACGGTTTATTCCGTTAAGTTAAACGGAAAAAGCAAAAAAAGACTAAGTTCAAATACCGGAACAAACAGTGCCGCATTTAGCAACAGTTTTAATTATTATATAAACACCTATTCTGATGCTAATACACCTTCTATTTATACTTTAAATGCTGCTACATCTGGCAAACAACTTAAAGAAATAAAAAACAATGCAGCACTAGTTGAAAAATTGACTGATTATAAGCTGTCTCCTAAAGAATTTTTTACTTTAAAAACAATCAATGGTGAATTCAATGCTTGGATGATAAAACCAGCTGATTTTGACCCGAATAAAACATATCCTTTATTTATGTATCAATATTCAGGTCCGGGATCACAACAAGTAGTAAATCGTTGGAACGGTGCGAACGACTACTGGTATCAAATACTTGCTCAAAAAGGATATATCATTGCCTGTGTTGATGGTAGAGGTACGGGTTTTAAAGGTGCTTCATTTAAAAAAGTAACCTATAAAGAGCTCGGTAAATACGAAATTGAAGACCAAATTGAAGCTGCTAAAGAACTGGGTAAATTAGATTATATAGATGAAAATAATATTGGTATTTGGGGATGGAGTTATGGTGGTTATATGTCATCATTAGCAATTACTAAAGGTGCTGATGTATTTAAAATGGCGATAGCCGTAGCGCCAGTAACTTCATGGCGATTTTATGATACTATTTATACTGAACGCTATATGCAAACGCCTCAGGAAAATGCTAGTGGATATGATGATAATTCACCCATCAATCATGTAGAAAAATTAAAAGGTGCTTATTTATTGGTACATGGTACAGGTGATGATAATGTACATGTACAAAATACCATGCGTATGATCAATGCCTTGGTTGAAGCCAATAAACAATTTGATTTATTTGTATATCCTGATAGAGCACATGGTATTTATAAAGGCAAGAATACACGCTTACACCTTTATAAAAAAATGACTACTTTTATCGACAACAACTTATTAAATACAACCAATCAACTTACTACAAAAAAAGAAATTAAACAATAATAAACAATTTATATGGAATTTAAATTTGGAGGTTCAGAAGTTAACCAAAGGACTGTACTAGGTCACCCATCAGGTCTTTTTGTATTATTTTTCACTGAAATGTGGGAGCGTTTTTCATATTATGGAATGCGTGCATTACTTGTATTGTTTTTAGTATCAACAATGATTGATGGTGGTTGGGCTTGGGACAGAGCTGATGCTTTAGTTCTTTATGGATGGTATACAGGTTTAGTCTATATAACACCTATCGTTGGAGGTTTTATAGCTGATAAGTTTATGGGTTATAGAAAAGCCATTGTTCTTGGAGCGTTTATTATGACTCTAGGCCATGCATCAATGGCTTTAGAAGGATTGACATCTATGTTCTTTTATGCAGGGTTATCATTTTTAATAATTGGAAACGGTTTGTTTAAACCAAATATTTCGTCAATGGTAGGGCAATTATATAAAACACAAGGAAAAGAAAAAGATGCCGGATATACTATTTTTTATATGGGAATTAATGCCGGTGCATTTTTAGGAATTCTTTTATGTGGATATATAGGGGAAAATATAAATTGGCATTACGGATTTGGTCTTGCTGGAGTTTTTATGTTCTTCGGAATGTTACAATTTTATTATTCACAAAAAATATTTGGAAATATTGGATTGCCCCCTAATCAAATTGAAGATATTGATGATGTATTAGAAGATGGTATCGAAAAAGTTGGTGAGGATATTGAAGAAGCTATTGAAGAAGCAGAAAGTTCTAAAGTTATAAAAGATCGAATGGTAGTGATTGGAATATTTTCTTTGTTTGTAATATTCTTTTGGTGGGCATTTGAACAAGCGGGTGGTTCTATGACTATTTTTGCGGCAGATTATACAGATAGAGCTTTAGTTGGAGATGCTGCTATGACATTTAAAATAGTAAATACTATAATAACTGTAGTTCCGATGTTGGTTATATCTTGGGTATTAATTCTGTTATTTAAACAAACATATAGTAAATATTCTTTAGCAAACATATTTTTAGGAACGAGTTTTGTAATTATTTGGGGAATTGTAATTTGGATGTTGAATAGAGAGTTTCAAGATGATGCAACAGAGGTGCCTGCTTCATGGTTTTCGGTATTAAACTCATTATTTATTATTTTGTTTGCGCCACTGTTTTCTAAAATATGGCAAAGTAAATATAACCCTTCTGGTCCTATAAAATTTGCTATTGGTTTATTGCTTGTTGGTTTAGGTTTTGCGGTTTTAGCTTATGGAGCAGCCGGAATACCAGAAGGAGCAAAAACAGCCTCTGTAAGTTTAATATTTCTTGTAGTCGCTTATTATTTACATACAATGGGAGAGCTTTGCGTTTCTCCTGTAGGCTTATCATATGTAAGTAAATTAGCCCCTGTAAAGTTTGTTGGATTGATGTTTGGTATTTGGTTTACTGCTAATTTTTTCGCAAATCTATTAGGAGGATTGACTGGGAGTTATATTGATGAAATTTCTGAAAAACATGGCCTTTCTACATTCTTTTTAATATTTACTGTAATTCCTATTGTAGCGGCATTAATTATGTTGTTATTAAACCCAATGATGAAACGAAAAATGCATGGAATTAAATAACATAATTATTTAATAAACATACGAAACACTCTATTTAGAGCGTTTCATTTATAATTAAGGCATAATATTTGCATCTCATTTATTGAATCAAAATTAAGGAAATGAAAAAATTATTATTATTAGCTTTTATAAGTATCACATTTATCAGCAATGCCCAAGACACTAAAATTAATTGGATGTCATTAGAAGAGGCTATGGCTGCTCAAGAAAAAGAGCCACGTAATATTATGATAGATATGTACACTTATTGGTGTGGACCATGTAGATTATTAGATAAAAATACTTTTCAAAATACTGATGTTGCCGCTTTTGTAAACAAAAACTATTATGCAGTCAAATTTAATGCTGAAGGTAATGAAGTGGTTTCTTTTAAAGACCAAACTTTTACAAACCCTGGCTATGATCCTGCAAAAGCAAAAAGAAGAAATTCAGCGCATCAATTAGCTGCTTATTTTAGAGTTCAAGCATACCCAACTATTATTTTTTTAGATGAAAAAGGAGATTTAATCGCTCCCATAAAAGGATATCACAACCCAAATCAATTAGAAGTTTTCTTGAAATTTTTTGCAACCAATGACCTTAAAAAGGTTACTAAAGAACACTGGGAACAATATCAAAAAAACTTTAAGCCTGAATTTAAGAGTTAAAATTTTCTGTATAAAATAAAACGTTTTTTAGAAATCTCTCCCCCATTTAAAACTACTAAAATTAAGAAATGGTATAACCCCCATTTTCAGGGATATTTATGCACATAACAATTGATATATTTGCGTATGTTAAAATCCTTACATAAAATTATTTTTTGTAGCATCTTTAGCCTATCCTTTATTTTGAAAGCTCAAATAAGTAAAGATAACTTATTAATAACTAGCACTAAAATTGAATTTAAGGAAAACCTATTAACAGATAAAGCCTACTTATTATATAACAATCATGAAGAGATTAAAGCGTATTTACTTGCACATAAATTATTAAAAAAGTTAAGCACTAAACGCGCTAAAGCTAATACAAACTTACTATTAGCTTACTACTTTAATAAAAAATCATTAATTGATTCTTCTTTATTTTATACAAACCAAGCATTAAAATTCAATACTGTTTCAAATGACTCTTTAAGAAATCGATTTTATGCACTGGCATATAACTTAAACGCAATTAATTATAAAAAAAGAGGGTTGCTAGAGGAAAGTAAGAAATGGCACCACAAAGGAATTAACGTGTCACAAAAATTCAATGAAATTGATTTATATTATAGACATACGCATGGACTTGCACAGATTTATAGTGTAATAGGAGATTATGAAAATGCTTTAAGTTTGTTTAAACAATGCCTTAAGTATAAAGGAGATCCTGAAATAATTTATGGTAGTTATATAAACATTGCAGAAATTTATGGTTATAAAAAAGAATATACGATATCAAATAGATATTTAAATAAGGCTAACGACCTGTGTAAAAAAGCCAACAATAGTAAGTGCCAGGCTATAATAACACTCAATTTGGCAACTAACTATCAAGAACAAGGAAAAACAGACAAAGCCATTTCTCTATATAATGAATCAATAATAATTTCAGATAAAAATAATTATAACCGAGTTGCATTGATAGCTCGTAACGATATGGCTAAAATTTTTATTGATTTAAAAAAGTATAATGATGCAAAAGTTATTATGTTTTTAGGATTAGAAAATGCCATTAAGCTTGGGTTATTAAATCAACAAACAGAAATTTATAATACCCTTAAAGAAATTGCCATACTTCAAAATGATTATGAAAATGCTTTTATTTTCGTTACAAAATTCTTTACAATTAAAGATTCTATAAACCAGTTGCAAAAAGACAAAGAGATTAATGTGCTAGAGGTCAAATACAAAACCCTACAAAAAGATAAAGAAATAAAAATATTACAAGTAGAAAATAAAAATAAAAAATTAGCTTTAAAAAACCAAGAAGAAGCAATAAAAAATTTACGCCTTCAAGAAAAAGTTACGGATAAACAAAATGAAAATAAAATTTTAGCACTCAATAATTCAGCTGAAACGAGAAAAAGTGAAATAATAATACTCAAAAAAGACCAAGAAATAAAAGCTTCAGAAATAAATAGACAAAAAGAAATAAAAGGAATTACACTTATTTCATTTATTGTAGTTTTGATTCCAATAATAGGGCTACTTATCTTGTATTACCAAAAACTACAAACACAAAGCTTACTTAACAAAAAGCAAAAAGAAATTAGTAATCAAAAAATCTCTTCAATAATCAATAATCAAGAATTAAAGCTGATAAAAGCATCTATTCAAGGACAAGATATAGAAAGAAAACGAATTGCATTAGAACTACATGACAGTATTGGCGGTAATTTAGCAGCTATAAAACTCCAATTTGGTACTATTTCTAAAGACAAAAATATGCTTGACACTATTTACAAACAACTAGATGATACGTATAGGCAAGTAAGATCTATTTCTCATAATCTTATTCCTAAAAAATTTCGTCAAAACGATTTTGTTCCATTGGTAAAAGAATATATGAAAAACATTGGGACTGCCAGTAATCTTAACATTACCGTTTCTGCACATCCTGAAAAGGATATTAATGATATTGATGAAATATTACAAAATGAAATTTTCTCCATTTTTCAAGAACTTATTACCAATACCATTAAGCATGCAAAAGCCAAAAATATTGATATACAGCTAGATCTTATTGACAACCTTATTTATTTAGTTTTTGATGATGATGGAAAAGGGTTTAAACCTTCTACATCAAAGCCCGGTATTGGCTTATCAAATATTAAAACTCGTTTACAAGACCTTAACGGAACTTTAGATATTGACTCTCACCCCAAAAGGGGTACTATTATTAACATAGAAATTCCTAATAATTATGCAACACTATAATCTTATCATCGTAGATGATCATAAAATGTTTTTAGACGGATTACTTAGTATTCTTGATTCAGAAAAAGAATATAAGGTTATTCTAACCTCAAAAAGCGGAAAAAATATTGTAAAGTATCTAGAAATCAATCCTGACAAAAAAATTGACCTTATTATTACAGATATTAGTATGCCAGAGTTAAACGGAATTGCCCTTAATAAAATAGTAAAAGAAGGTCATAATAATATTAAAACATTGGTGGTTAGTATGCATAGTGACCCTGAAATGATTGACACTTTAATAGAAAATGATGTAGATGGTTTTGTACCTAAAAATGCCGAAAAAGAAGAGTTTATGTTGGCTATAAAAACAATCCTTAACGGAGAGAAATATTTTTCTAAAGAAATTAAAGATATTTATACAGAAAACAAATTCTCTAAAAAAAGAGCAAGCGAAATAAAGCTTACTAAAAGAGAGGTTGATGTTATTACATTAATTGCTCAAGAATATACCTCAAATGAGATTGCAGACAAACTTTTTTTAAGCAAACATACCATTGAGAGTTACCGAAAGAAAATCATCTCTAAACTTAATGTAAGGAATTTGGCAGGCTTGACTAAGTATGCCATGAAGATGGGATATATTAAGTCATAAAAATTATCTTTGTATTTTCAAACTTCCCTTCTAAAAACAACTTAGTACTGTACCCCCATTTTAGGGGTATTCATTTTCATTATAAATGGTGTTTTTATTACATGCTATCATTCTCATATTTGCATTGTAATTTACTGGTCATTACATATGAATAATCCATAAATATTGAACACTAAATAAACAATTATTAATCATTTAAAAATTAAACCGCATGATTTGGGGATTCGCATTAATCTTATTAAGTATTATAGCAGTACCATCCTTACTGCTTTCAAAAAAGTCGAATGCAAAAGAGTTATTAGAAGAAGTCGAACCTTATCAAGGCTGGATAGGGTTGATATTCTGTTTCTGGGGCGTTTGGGGAATCATTTCTATAATCTTAAACATAGGATGGCTTACTACAAACCCAATCTGGTGGTCAACACTATTGGCTGGAAATATTGTTGAAACAACATTAGGCTTTATGCTCGCATTTGGACTTATCAATAAATTTTTCCTTTCTAAAAATGAAGCTTCTAAAGAAAAAGCAAGTCAGCTAAGAGAAAAAATGGCTCCAAAATTAGGAGTCCTAGGAGTTCTAGGGCTGATTGTTGGTGTATGGATGATTGCGGGTTCATTTTTATTCTTATAAGTATCATTTTACAACAACTAAAAATTCACTAAAATTAAAAATTCATGAAAAACAATATCACACAATTTGGAATTTATATTAAAAGTAATCATGGCTATGTACCCATGACTACAATTAATAATGCTAATTATCCTGAATTTAAACATCTTAAAAAAGCTACTTCTATTGAGAGAGAAGATGATGATGTAACACTCATTATTTATTCTAATCATTTTGACGCTACTTATTTTAAAGCATCAATTCGAAAACTGGCTTTAAAAGGTTCAAGTGAAGATTTGAACTTTAGTATTTCTCTTATGGACAAAGAAAATATGTACCAACTTACTACCAATACCAAAGTACCTAATGGTAGTTTTATTTTTATCCAAATGGGCTGGGATGAAATTTCGACTGTTTTTTTGGGAGATGCACAAAAAGAAGCTGTTACATTTTTTTCTAATATAGATTTACAACCTGCTTATGCAGCCTCGCAAGATTTAGAAACAACAATAAACATTTTTCCTGATAACGAGCAATTGGTAATGTTATTACCAAAATGGGGAAAACTTAAAAAACAAGAAAAAGAAATTACTGACTACAAATATGTGGAGGATGTTTGGAAACAATATCAGGAATCTGAAAAAATTACACTAAAAGTTCGTTATCTTGAAAAATTACAAGTAGAACTTAACGGGTTTCTAAATAACCATCCTGATGGTATAAAACTAACAGAATGTAAAGAAAAACAGGTAGAAATAGACACTAAACTTCCTGAATATGAAAAAATGATATAATACTTAAGTAATGAAACTAGAAGATTTTATTATAGGGAAACACTTTTTTACCGCTGAAGGTGAATGGGTATGTACAGATGTTGGTACACGTACCATTGCAGCAGTAAAATTAAAAGAACTTATAGCTTCAGGAGATAAAGGACCTCCATATTCTATAGTAGAACATCTATTTGACCTTTATGATATGGATGGATGCTGTAAAAATCCAAATGAACTTTAATCGTTCATTTCTATATTTCTGTGGGTGCATTTTTGGGAGTTACATCAATAGTTTAGGGCATTTTTTATTAGATTATTTTAAAAACATATGATCAAATTTTTCTTTCTGTATATTATAATTAAAGGGGTTAAATATACTTTACACCCTATAATAGTAATCCCTTTAGTAGGGATTGCTGTTTTAATGAATAGTAGTTCAGTACTTTTTTGGAATTATCAAAACATCATTATCTTTATAGTGTTAGGTGCACTTTTACACATTTTTGAACTCAAATTAAAACCTTATAGAGATACTTTTCTTGATAAAAAATTATCTATACATCTATTTGATTTTCCAAATGGATTAAATGTTAAAGGGTTTTTATTTTATCTACAAAGTTATATGCCTTCTTTAGCAATCCTCTTTTTAGCACTACTGCTAGTGGGTAAAGTGTTTAATTTATCTTTTGGTAGCCCTTTGTTCGAGTTTTTTATTGCTAGTCTTATGGTGTTTTTATATTCATTAAATTCATTTTTTAAATTGCCAAGTTGGTCAGTTAACGGTATAACACATAAGCCTACTGAAAAGCTTATGGCTATACATAGCAATGCTATAAAAGGGAATACTGAAAAGTTAGCACTCATTATAAAGTCATCTTCGTCACATTTAAATAGTAAAACAAATAAGGGTAACGCAGCCATTCATCTCACTATAAAAGCAAAACAGTTTAAAGCAACTAAATTATTGATAGATTACGGAGCTAATCTTAATATAACAACTGCCGAAGAATTAACGCCGCTAATGTGTGCTGCTAAAGCCAATGATATAAAAGCGATAGAATTATTATTAGATAATAATGCAGATCCACATTTTGTTAATTCACAAAATAGAAATGTATTGTATTATTCAATGAGTAATATCAAAATATTTGATTTGTTTATAAACAAAGGAGTAGATATAAATATTATCAATATCTATGGCGAATCTTTACTTTCTTTAGCGGCATCTTATAAAAAAGAGCCAACCCATTTAAGTAAAAATAGAGACGTAACTAGAACTGATGCTAAACTTTTGGTTACCTACTTATTAGAGAAAGGGTTAGACCCAAATGGACTTACAGAAGAGAAGTCAAGCCCTCTTATAAAAGCTGTA
>CAZHYX010000043.1:0-14085 GCA_964536675.1 uncultured Flavobacteriaceae bacterium | reverse complement strand
GTAGTAATATTTCCCCATTGATCTGAACCACCCATTTGAAGTTTACAGTTCTTCTCTGAATACAAGTGTAAAAAATCATAGCCTTGAATTAATTGATAAGTAAACTCAGTAAAACTCATTCCTTCTTTAGCCTCTGCATTTATACGATTCTTTACAGAATCTTTTGCCATCATATAATTAACAGTAATATGCTTACCAATATCTCTAGCAAAGTCTAAAAATGAAAGGCTTTTCATCCAATCATAATTATTGACCAATTCAGCGGTATTTTCTGAAGATGACGAAAAATCTAAAAAACGTGCCAATTGGTTTTTAATGCCTTCAATATTTTTATTCAGTGTAGCTTCATCTAATAAATTCCGTTCTGTAGATTTCCCTGAAGGATCGCCAATCATTCCTGTAGCGCCACCAATCAATGCAATTGGCTTATGTCCTGCTTGTTGAAAATGCATCAATAAAATGATTTGCACTAAACTACCTATGTGTAAAGAATCTGCCGTAGGGTCAAAACCTATATAGGCTGCTGTAACCTCTTTAGAGAGCTGTTCTTCTGTACCCTCTATCATATTATGTAGGAGTCCTCTCCAGCGTAATTCTTCTACAAAATTTTTCTTCATTGAATAAATGGTTTTCGCAAAGATATGCTTATCGTAACTGAATTACAAAGTGAACTATAAATAAATCCTATTGAAAAAATAAACTGTCTCAACCCAATGGCAATGTCATTAAGTTAAGAGTTTTTATGTATTTAAATACCACCCCGTATTTTTGCTAAAGCAAAAATCCAGTTAAAATAAAATTTGTAGTTAGAAACAAACTCCTTCCCTCAATAAGGGAAGGTGGCTTATTCGAAGAATAAGACGGAAGGGTTACATTTTAACTTAATGACATTGCCCTCTAGGAGACAATTTTTCTAATTGACAATACATAAAAAAACTCAATTTTATTACTTACTTTAGACGCATGATTTTAGTCACCGGAGGTACAGGTTTAGTAGGTTCACATTTATTATATCAATTGGTGCAGCAAAATGAAAATATTGTTGCGATACATAGAAAATCAAGCGATTTGAATGCTGTAAAAAACGTCTTTTCATACTATACTGATAATACTGAAAAATTATTTGATACAATCAAGTGGGTTGAGGCTGATATTACAGATATTCCTTCTCTCACAAAAGCTTTTAAAGGTATAGACTATGTTTATCATTCGGCCGCAATGATTTCTTTTAGCTCAGGTGATTATAAAAATATGCGTAAAGTAAATATTGAAGGCACTGCTAATATTGTGAATTTATGTATTGAAAATAATATTAAAAAGTTATGTTTTGTCAGCTCAATTGCTGCTATTGGAAAACCTCTTACCAATAATGAAATAACTGAAGATAATGAATGGAATATTGAACAGAATAATTATGGTTATGCGATTACAAAATATGGTGCAGAAATTGAAGTTTGGCGAGCCTCACAAGAAGGTATAGATGTTGTAATTGTTAACCCCGCACTTATTTTAGGGCCCGGTTTTTGGCAAGATGGGCCTGGTAAGTTATTTACCAATATGTATAACGGATTCAAATTTTATACTGAAGGTATTACAGGGTTCGTAGGAGTTGTTGATGTTGTTTCGATTATGATAAATTTAATGAAAAGTAATATTAAGAATGAACGTTATATATTGGTTAGTGAAAATGATTCTTTTAAAAATGTGTTTTTCGCTATAGCGGATGAATTTTCAAAAAAAAGACCACCTATAAAGGCAACCAAACTACTAAGTGCTATAGCTTGGCGAGTAAGTTGGTTACTACAAAAGATAACAGGATCAAAATCATTGATTACCAAACAAACTGCAAAGTCATCTCACAATAAATATCGGTATTCTAATAAAAAAGTTAGAAAAGATTTAGGGTTTAATTTTGAAGCTTTAACTGATACAATTAATACTACTTGTAGGTTTTATTTGAAAGATCTATAGGCTTATTCTTAATTTTCTTTTTTAGTAATTTTTTCCTTATTTTTTTCTCTTTATTTAATGAATCTATAGACTCTTTTAATATAGGTATTATAGAATCTTCTTTGATTTCAGGTTCATAAACCTTTTTTAAATCTTTAAGACGCTTTTGTACTTCTTCAAACATTTTTTCATACTCATCAATTCTTGAAGTATAAAAAATATTACTCTCATTAAACTGGACACTATCTATTTTATGTTTATATAAAACTAAAGGGGCATAGTTTATTTTAGTTTTCTGTGTTTTAGTCTTAACAGATCTAGCTCCTGCGGCAATATATAAATCAGTCCATATAATTATCATTTTTTCTTTTTCAATCAAATTTTTAGGTTTTTTATAGATGGTTCTGCTAGTGCAAGACAAGAGGAACATTAAAATAAAAGATATATAAACTGTTTTCTTCATTTACCTGTCAAATGTTAATTGCATTCCTTTTTTTTCTGTATCAAATACTCCTTTATTGTATATTAAATTGCCATTTACAAAAGTATGTGTAATTTCTGAGTTAAAAATGGTTCCTTCAAAAGGAGACCATCCACATTTATATAAAATATTATCTTTAGTAACTTGTTGTGATGTATTTAAATCAACCAATACCAAATCAGCATAATAGCCTTTTTTAATATATCCTCTTTTCTTTATTTGAAATAACCTTGCCGGATTATGGCACATTTTTTCGACTACTTTTTCGAGGCTTATTCTTTTATCATGTACAGCTTCTAACATCGCTAATAATCCATGTTGTACTAAAGGTCCACCACTTGGTGCTTTTGTATATACTTGCTTTTTTTCTTCTAATGTATGCGGAGCATGATCAGTAGCAATAACATCTATTCTATCATCTAATAAGGCTTTCCATAAACCTTTTTGATCTTGTTTTGTTTTTACTGCAGGATTCCATTTAATAAAGGTTCCTTTTTCTTTATAATCTCTATCATCAAACCATAAATGATGGATACAAACTTCTGAGGTAATTTGTTTTTCTTCTAACGGAATATCATTACTAAATAAAGCCGTTTCTTTAGCTGTTGATAAATGAAATACATGTAATCTTGCGCCTGTTTTTTTTGCCAAAGCAATTGCTTTAGAAGATGAAATATAACAGGCTTCTTCACTTCTAATTTTAGGATGCAATTCTATAGGAATATCATCACCATATTTAGCAATTGCTTTTGCTAAGTTCTCGCGAATAGTATGTTCATCTTCACAGTGTACGGCAATAAGCATTTTGGTTGAAGAAAATATCTTTTCAAGGGTTTCTTCATTATCAACCAACATGTTTCCTGTTGACGAGCCCAAAAATAATTTAATAGCAGCAACCTTTTGAGGGTCTGTTTTTAATAGTTCTTCTAAATTATCATTGGTACCACCAAACATAAAAGAATAGTTTGCAAACGATGTTTTGGAAGCTATATCAAATTTATCTTGTAATAATTGTTGAGTAGTGGCTTGTGGTATAGTATTGGGCATTTCAATAAAAGAAGTAATACCTCCTGCCACAGCAGCTTTACTTTCGGTTGCAATATTCGCTTTATGGGTCAGTCCTGGTTCTCTAAAATGTACTTGATCGTCAATAACACCAGGTAATAAATACTTACCTTTAGCATCTATAGTTTGAATATCATTCAAGATGTTTTTTATAGAATTGTCAATCTCAACAATATAATTACCTTCAATCAAAACGTCACTATTAACGATTTTTCCCTCGTTCACAATTTGAGCATTTTTGATTAATATCTTATTCATTTTCTAATTATTTAGGTAATCCTTTTATTGTCATTTTTATCACTCCGAAAATAGCTTCACTTATGATAGAGCCATCCATTTTTGATTTCCCTAAAACTCTATCAGTAAAAATTACGGATACTTCTTTAATGTTAAATCCGTGTTTCCATGCTTTAAATTTCATTTCTATTTGAAAAGCATAACCAATAAATTTAATCTTATCAAATTTAATTGTTTCTAATACTTTTCGTTTGTAACAAACAAAACCAGCTGTAGTATCATGGATTGGAATTCTAGTAATAAATCGTACATATCTTGAAGCAAAATAGGATAGTAACAAGCGTTTCATATCCCAATTAACTACATTTACTTGATTGTTTTTATATCTTGAACCTACAGAAACATCTGCACCATCTTTTGAGCAAGCATTGTATAATTTGATCAAATCTTTTGGGTTGTGAGAAAAATCGGCATCCATTTCAATGATATACTTATACTTTTTAGCTAATGCCCATTTGAATCCGTGAATATAAGCGGCACCTAGACCTGTTTTTTCTTTGCGATTTTCAATAAATAAATTTTCAGAAAATTCCTGCTGTAAATTAGAAACAATTTTTGCAGTTCCGTCAGGAGAATTATCATCTACAACTAATATATCAATCCCAAAGTCTGGGGATTCTTGAGAAAAAATTGCTCTAATAATATTTTCAATATTTTCTTTTTCGTTATATGTAGGGATAATAACTAGAGCGTCCTGCATCAATTTTAATTTGATTTGCAAAGGTAAGATAAAATAATGCTAATTTTGTGTTAAGGTTTATTTGAATAATGTTTATAAACAACAAATAATATTATCATTAATAATGGGTGAAGCAACCGAACGCATATTAATTTCTAACGATTGGGTTACTATTATATTACTGATAATAATAGGGTTGCTTATTTATAATAAAACAAAGCATCCGGTAAGGTTTAAAAGTTTGCAAACACTTTTATATAACAATAGTTATATTAATAATTACTCTAAATCAACACCTTTAATATTAAATTCATTTAATATTACATTTTACTTTATTTTTATATTAATTGCTTCACTCTTATTATTTGTTATTATAAACCTTAATGGTTTGACAATTAATAGTAATGCGTCTTTTTTAATAATTCTTTTATATGTTTTTTCTTTCGGAATTATCAGATCTATAATAGGGTTTTTATTAGGGTTTTTATTTGAAAAAGGAAATGAACAACAATATTTTACTTTTTCAAAATTAAGTTATTTAGGTAATTTTTGTATATTAATACTACCCTTATTAATCATTAATTTTTATGTTAGTTCAGTTTATTTTTCAAAATTTTTAATAATCACAGCTGTATTACTATTACTGTTTTATTATTTTTTACAGATCAAAAATAATCAAAAAATAGTTTTTAGTAAAATGTTTTATTTTATTTTGTATCTTTGCGCCCTTGAAATCAGCCCCTTTATTATAATTTATAAATTAATTATCAAATAAAGGTTTAACTAAAAAGTAAATAGAGGATTTATGAAAGTAAAAACTATTTTAGTTTCTCAGCCCGCGCCTGCAAAGCAATCACCTTATTTTGACTTATCGACAAAGCAAAAAGTGAAAATCGACTTCAGGTCATTTATACATGTTGAAGGAGAGGTTGCCAGAGAAGTAAGAAATCAAAAAATTAATTTTTCAGCTTTTTCAGCTATTATTTTTACCAGTAGAAATGCTATTGATAACTATTTTAGATTAGCTGAAGATATGCGTTTTAAGGTTCCTGATTCAATGAAATATTTTTGTCAATCAGAGGCTGTTGCTTATTATCTACAAAAATATGTGGTTTATAGAAAACGAAAAATTTATGTTGGTGAAAAAGTATTTCAAGATCTAACCAAATTGATAAAAAAGCATAAAACTGAAAAATTTATGTTGCCTTGTTCTGATAAATTAAAATCTAGCGTACCTGAATTATTAGATACTTTAGAAATTAAATGGGAAAAGGCCATTTTATTTAAGACTGTAGTTAGTGATCTATCAGATTTAAAAAATGTTTATTATGACATTTTAGTGTTTTTTAGTCCTTCAGGGATACAATCTTTATTTGAAAATTTTCCTGATTTTGAACAAAATGAAACTAGAATAGCTGTCTTTGGAAATACTACAGTTAAAGCGGCAGAAGAAGCTGGTTTACGTGTTGATATTGCAGCACCAACCAAAGAGACACCTTCAATGACTATGGCTTTAAGCCATTATATTAAAATTGTAAATAAGTAATCTTCTATATTTATAAAGCATAATAAAAGCGTCCAAAATGGACGCTTTTATTGTTTTATCTATTTATTATTACTTTCGTCAATAGCATCCATTATTTTTGCTTCTAATTCGTCAGCTAATTCAGGATTGTCTTTTATTAATAACTTCACTGAGTCTCTACCTTGACCTAATTTAGTATCTCCATAACTAAACCACGAACCGCTTTTTTTAATTATTCCATAATCAACACCTAAATCTAATATTTCACCTGTTTTTGAGATTCCCTCGCCATACATAATATCAAACTCCGCTATTTTAAATGGTGGAGCAACTTTATTTTTAACAACTTTAACTTTAGTCATATTACCAATCACATTATCTCCATCTTTAATTTGAGTTCTTCTTCTAATATCTAATCGTATTGAAGCATAAAACTTTAACGCATTACCTCCTGTAGTAGTTTCAGGGTTACCAAACATAACGCCTATTTTTTCACGTAGTTGATTGATAAAAATTACAGTACATTTTGTTTTACTGATAGAACCTGTTAGTTTACGTAATGCTTGAGACATTAAACGGGCGTGTAATCCCATTTTTGAATCGCCCATTTCTCCTTCAATTTCACTTTTAGGAGTTAAGGCTGCAACCGAATCTATAACCACAATATCTACAGCACCTGAACGAATTAAATTATCTGTAATTTCTAATGCCTGTTCACCATGGTCAGGTTGAGAAATAATTAAATTATCTATGTCAATACCTAAATTTTTGGCATAAAAACGATCAAAAGCATGTTCTGCATCTATAAAGGCAGCTATTCCACCAGCTTTTTGTGCTTCTGCAATTGCATGTAGTGTTAGAGTTGTTTTACCAGAAGATTCAGGTCCATAAATTTCTATAACTCTACCTCGTGGGTATCCACCAACGCCTAAGGCTATATCTAATCCTAAAGACCCTGAAGGAATTGCCTCTACTTCTTCAATAACTTCATCACCAAGTCTCATTACTGAGCCTTTTCCATAGGTTTTATCTAATTTATCTAATGTTAATTGTAATGCTTTTAATTTTGCTGATTTTTCTTTGTCTTCTGCCATAATAATGCTTAAAAATGTTTTGTAAAATAAGAGAGGCTAAAGTACAAAAAAGAATATTATGTTACAGCTTAATAAAAACGTAAAATCTAAACTGTTTATTTACTTATTGAAAATGATAAAAAAGCATCAGATATACTTTCATCTGGAAGCCAGAACGGATAAATGGTTATATTTGTGTTGATATAATAAGTTATAGCTAATTAAAACAGGAATAAATGAGTCAGAACATTAAGCATATTACGATTTTAATAATTCTAATTTCATTTTGTAATTATTCGTTAAATGGGCAAAATATTATCAAACCAGTCAAAGGTTATTCAACACAAATTGGAACTACAGTTTCTATGTTAGAGGATTTGAAAAGACGAGTAACGAATAGTGTAGTAAATCTTAATTTAGAAGAAACTGATTTTTTATTGGATCAAGATGCTAACAGAATTGGAGCTTTAATTTTTCATTTGGCAGCTACCGAAAAATATTACCAAGTCTATACATTTGAAAATAGAGGGTTAAATAAAGAAGAAAGAAAGAGGTGGGAAACTGCTCAAAATTTAGGGAGACATGCTCAAAATTCTATTAAAAACAAACCTATAGGTTTTTACCTCAATATATGGGATGAAGTAAGAAAGGAAACTTTACGATTACTGAAAACAAAGGATGACAAATGGTTTAAATCTAAAATAAAAGAAAGCTCTATGAATAATCATTGGGCTTGGTATCATGTTATGGAGCATCAAGCAAATCATATGGGACAAATCCGGTTTATCATCAAGCGAATTAAAAAATAAAACTGGCTACAATAAAGTATATGATGTCCATATCAAATAAACATCACACTCACAAACTATTACATTAACCCTTGAATTCTAACATATTGTAATAATATAATTGTTTTGGCGTCTTTAATTGTTCCATCTGTAATCATTGATAGTGCTTTCTCAAGATCAATTTCTAACACTTCTATTTCTTCAGATTCAGTTGCTAAACCGCCACCATCATTTATTTTCATTTCTTCTGTATATTCAGCAATAAAATAGTGTATTTTTTCGGTTATCGCTCCGGGTGATGTATAAGCTTCTAATATTTTTATTGGTGCGTCTATTTTATAACCTGTTTCTTCTACTGCTTCTTTTTTAATACATGTTAAAGGATCGTCTCCATCAAGTAATCCGGCACAAACCTCTATCATCATACCATCATTATTATCATTTAAATAGCTAGGCATTCTAAATTGTTTGGTAAGAATTACTGTTTTTTTAGTTGTATTATATAGTAATATTGCCGCTCCGTTACCTTTATTATAACATTCTCTATTTTGATTTTGCCAATCACCATTTTTTAATTGATAATCAAAATTTACTTTATCTAGTTTATACCAATCATTAGAAAGGTTTTTAATTTCTTTTATCTTGACTTTAGGATTGTTCATTAGCTACTTTTATCATATAAATATGCGGAATACCATCTTCAATATATTCATCTCCAATTTGTTGAAAACCAAAAGATTCATAAAACTTTTTTAGATAGGTTTGTGCTCCTATTTTTATAGGAATCTTACCAAATAATTGCTGCATTTTATCTATGGTTTGTTCAATCAATTTATAGCCTAATTTTTGATTGCGATAATTTTGATGAACCACCACTCTCCCTAAAGCAGCTTCTGTATAATAATCACCCGGTTTAAAAATTCTGGTATAGGCAATTATGTTAGCATTTTTATCTTTACCGAAAAGGTGAAATGCTATCTTGTCTTTAGTATCTAATTCAGGATATGGACAATTTTGTTCTACTACAAAAACATCAATCCTTAGCTGTAAAATATCATGAAACTCATCTAAGGTTAACTCTTTATATTTTTTAAAGATCCATTGCATTTATTAATTTTGAATTATATATTTTTCACATTCTTTTCTATCATATTCCGGTTGAAAGGTACAATGATTAATTTGAAATTTTTCTAACAATATTTTTTCTAATTCTTTTGATATACTATCAAATTTAGAGATTTGTATATCATCTTTAAATTCTATATGAGCTTCAAAATGACAATCACGCTCATTTAACTGCCAGATATGTATATGATGTATATTTCTAACTGATTGGTTTTTAGTAAGCTCAATAACTATATCATTAATTTTAATATGATTGGGAGCAAAATTCATTAAGATTTTTAATGAGCCTATAAAAATACTCCAGCTCATTAGTAACAGATAGATAGATATTATAATAGTCAAAACGGCATCAACCCAATAAATTTCAAGGTATTTCATTAATAATCCGCCAATTAATACCGCTACAGAAGTTAACATATCGGTCAATAAATGTAGATAAGCAGATTTCATATTCATATTATGTGATGCATCTTTTTTTAGTAACAGTACACTAAATCCGTTAAATAAAATACCTAATCCGGCCAACCAGATTACTAAATTACTATCTATAGTTTGAGGATTATTAAACCGTTTAATAGCCTCAATAGCCAAAAAAATAGCTATCACGATTAAGGTTGACGCATTGACAAAAGCTGCAATAATTTCTGCGCGCTTATAACCAAAAGTTTTTTCTAAAGTTTGTTGTTTTTTATTAGTTAGTAGATTAGCTACATAACTAATTACTAAAGAGATTACATCTGATAAATTATGTACAGCATCAGAGATAAGTGCTAAACTACCAGATATGATTCCTCCAATAATTTGTGCAATAGTAATTAATATATTTAAAACAATAGAAATTAGTAAATTTCTACCTGATAATTCGTGATGATGATGTGAATGATTGTGAGCCATAATTTAATTTTAGAACCACAAAAATACATATCTTAGTTATGCAACTTTGTTGCAAACATTGCATATACCTTTAATAATTAGTTCTGTTGAATTAATTTTAAAAGACTTACTTAATGAAATTTCTGGTATTGAAATGGTATTTAGACACGTAGTCTCTTTGCATTTTTTACAGTAAAAATGCGGATGAATATCAGTATGTTGGTGTGAAGTACATGTGGTATCACATAATGCATATTTAGCACTTGATGTACCATCATTAATTTGATGTACTAACCCTTTTTCTGTAAAAGTTTTTAAAGTTCTATAGAGAGTTGTTCTATCAGAAAAATGAAATTTTTCTTCTAAATTATATAAACTTAAAGCTTTGTTTTGATTTAGAAAAAATTGTAATACAAGAATTCGTATCGCTGTTATTTGAATACTTTTTGAGTCTAAAAGTGAAGTAACTTCAATATTATAAAGCATTTCAACAACATTTAGTAGTTATTTTTTCAACTCTATTTTGGTGACGACCTCCTTCAAATTCAGTACTTAAAAAAATATCTACAAAACCGATGGCTTGGTGTATTGAAACAAATCGTGCCGGAATACTTAAAATATTTGCATTATTATGCTGTCTGGCTAATGCAACTAATTCATTATTCCAACATAAAGCAGCTCTAATATCGTGATGTTTATTAGCAGTCATTTGTGCTCCGTTACCACTACCACAAATAATAATGCCTAAAGTAACTTCCTTTTTTTCAACCGCATTAGCAACCGGATGAATAAAATCAGGATAATCTACACTTGTATTAGAATCTGTTCCAAAATTTACAACTGTAAATCCTTTCTTTTGAAGATGTTCTTCAATTTGAAATTTATATTCTGTACCAGCATGGTCATTACCTATAGCTATATTCATTTTTAATGTTTTTTTCAAATTTACCACATAACTATCATTATTAACAAAATAATTATCATTTGTTAACTAAATCTATTAATAGTTTAAAAATTAATGAATTAACATTTACTTATAAATGTTAATATTTTTATCATTATTATTTATAAAAATAATTGTGTAATCTTTTAAAAAGAATAAGGGAAATATAAATTCTATTTTCCTAAAAAAATTATAGTTATTTTCTTTCAAATTATAAACATAAAAAAGGAATGTTTTTAACTAAAAATTTATAAAAAATATTAAAAAAAATAGTTAATAATCGTTATTAACAGTCTGTTAATTAATCATGTTAATTTTCTGACTATCAAATTAGTTAGTAAATTAAAATCTATTTATAAGTTGTTTATTATTTATTAATAACTTAAAAACAAAATAAAAACTATACTTTTTATAGTAGCTATTAACAGTATATTATATATATCATTCTTTTTTTAAAATTTTAATATATAATATATATATAATATTAAATGTTAATAAAAAAGGAAATTAGCTAATTTGAAAAGTTTTATATAAAACTGTATTTGAAGATAAAGAAATTAAAGTTACTTTTTCTACTTTTTCAAATGTGTTATTAATACTTTTATAAGTAAAATATATTCCTATAAAAAATAAGAGAAGAAAAGCAATAAAAATTTTTATAAAAACCTTCATTTTAATACAGTAACTTTCTATAAAGACGATAGAACATAAAAAAAGTTACATTTTTTTTAAGATTTTTTTAACAATATTTATCTAAATTAATGTAATTTAGCTCTCTAAACTAAATAATTAAGAAATTTAAACTCCCTAATGTTATGAAAAAAAAATACCTTTTATTATTGTTTATATTTTGTACTTTTTTAGTGCAAAGTCAAACAATTACAACAATTGCCGGTGATGGTTCTTCTGGTTTTTCAGGAGATGGTGGTCTCGCAATAACTGCACAGTTAAATTTACCTTTTAATCTTACTTTTGATAAGTCTGATAATATGTATATTGCTGATACTTATAATAATAGTATTAGAAGAATTGATTCTAAATCAGGTATTATAACAACCGTTGTAGGAACTGCAGATAAAAAACAGATTAGTGAACTTAAAACACCAACAGGATTAACTTTTGATAATTATAATAATTTATTTATAGCTGATCTTGCTAATTTACGTATTAGAAAAGTTAATTTAGATACAGGTAGTTCAATAACACTGGTTGGTAAAAAATCTGAAACAGAATTTCCAAATATTGATGCATCCTTAGCAGGTCCTTTTAACGTGGTATTTGATAATAAAGGAAATTTATATATTTCTAATAATGGTGATAGTAGAGTGAATAAAGTTGATTTTTCTACAGGTGTAGTTACTACAATTGCAGGAACTAGAGAAACGGGCTATTCAGGAGATGGTGGTGCTGCGAAAATTGCACAATTAGCTAACCCTACAGGATTAGTATTAGATAGTAAAGGAAATTTATATATTGCTGATTCTGGAAACGAACGTATTAGAAAAGTGAATTTATCTACTGGAATTATAACTACAGTTGCCGGAACAGGCGAAAGAGGTTTTACAAAAGATGGTGTTTTAGCTAAATATGCTGAGCTAGCAAACCCTATAGGGTTAGCCGTAGATAAACAAGATAATTTATTTTTTGTTGACAGAGGTAATAATAAAGTAAGAAAAATAGATGCCTCTACAGGTATTATAAGTACAATTGCCGGAACAGGCGAAGCAGGTTTTTCAGGTGATGGAGAGTTAGCTACAAATGCCAAATTAGCAAATCCCACCGGATTAGCTTTTAATAAAGAAGGAGATTTATTTATAGTTGATAGAGGTAATAATAGAATTAGAAAAATTACAGGGCTTTCTTCTGATATAACAGAAGAATCAGAATTTATTCTAGAAGAAAATGTATTGGTATACCCTAACCCAAGTGTTGATAGAATTAATATTGAATTAAAAAGAAATGTTGAGTTAAAAAGTTTTTCTTTAGTTGATATTACCGGTAAAAAAGCCCAAGTTAAATTAAATGAAAATACATTAAATGTTTCTAAATTACCTAGAGGTATATATGTGTTACGTATAATAACCTCAAGAGGTACTACTGAACAAAAAATAGTTTTAGAATAAAAATAGTTCTATTATTAAATTTATATTAAGCCTCGATTTAATTGAGGCTTTTTTATTATATAATATTTAATTATTTAGTACTTTTAAAAAAATAAAGAATTAAATTACTCTATGCCAAAAAAAAGATACCAAAGAAAAAAAAAAGGTAGTATAGTTAAAGATTTATCTGCTAAGATTTTAAAGACTTTAAATAAAAATTCACAACAATCATTTAATTATAAACAAATTGCTGCTAAAATGAATATTAGTGATGCTAAAGGAAAACAACAAATTATTCAAAAATTAGAAGAATTAAAACATAAGAAACGAATTCAAGAAGCTTCAAAAGGAAAGTATAAAATTATTCAAAATGAACATTACCATATTGGTATATTAGATGTTACCTCTAATAAAAATGCATATTTTGTTACTGATGATTTAGAACGTGATGCTTTTATACCAACTATAAATTTAAATAGAGGTTTAGATGGTGATACGGTTAAAGTGTATGTGTATAGAAGACGAAATAATGATAAATATGAAGGAGAAGTAATTGAAGTATTAAAAAGAGCTAAAACTGAATTTGTTGGAGTTTTACAAATGAATAAAAGTTTTGGCTTTGTAATACCTGATAATCCTAAGATGTATGCAGATATTTTTATTTCTCAGAATAAAATAAATGACGCAAAAGATGGTGATAAAGTACTTGCAAAAATTACCGATTGGCCTGATAATTCTAAAAATCCATTTGGTGAAATTGTTACTGTATTAGGAAAACCGGGAGAACATAATACAGAAATACACTCTATATTATTAGAATACGGATTACCCTATAAATTTGAAGTTGCGGTTGAAAAAGATGCTGAAAATTTACCTATAGAAATCACCAAAGAAGAAATTGCTAAACGCAGAGATATGCGTACTACAACCACTTTTACAATCGACCCAAAAGACGCAAAAGATTTTGATGATGCCTTATCTTTTAAACCATTACAAAATGGAAATTACGAAATAGGAATTCATATAGCAGATGTTTCACATTATTTACAACCAGACACTATTTTAGACGAAGAAGCTTATAATAGAGCAACATCAGTATATTTAGTAGACAGAGTAGTACCTATGTTACCCGAAGTATTGTCAAATGGTGTATGTTCTTTACGACCCAATGAAGAAAAATTGAC
>CAZHYX010000042.1:0-14134 GCA_964536675.1 uncultured Flavobacteriaceae bacterium | reverse complement strand
TTCCTGCAACATCAGAGCCACCAAAAGGTTCAGTAATACACAAACAACCTATTTTTTTACCTTCAACACTAGGCGTTAAATATTCTTTTTTTATACGGTCATCACCTTCTTTATTTACATGTGTCATCGCTAAATATGCATGTGCCCACATGGCAGCTGCGAATCCTCCGGAGTTTATTTTTTGTAATTCTTCTAAAAAGATAGTTGTATAAAAAAGGTCTAAGTCCAATCCACCATATTCTTCAGGAGTATTCAGTCCAAAATAACCCATTTCACCCATTTTTCCCCAGATAAAACGTTCTATAGCACCTTCTTTTTCCCATTTTTCAATATGAGGTACCACTTCTTTTTGTAAAAATTCTTTAAAACTTTGTCTGAAAGATTCATGTTCTTCTGTAAAATACATTGAATTCATATAACAATTTATTTAGCTTCCAAATATAAGGCTATTCTATCAAATTTTTCTAATGGAAATCCGTCAATTTCCTTCAATTCTTCCAATGATTGTAATTCGGCAACTTCATCTCTATAATTGAATATTTTTTTGGTCAATTCATAATCAATATAAACGATTGATAATACTTCTTTAAATGTAGCAGTATTCACATTTATTTTTTCGAATATTGGTTTATTAATAATTGGAAATCTTTCCAATACTTTATCAGCAACCTCTTTGTCTAAACCCCAAACTTCATAGAGTTGGTCATTGATTAAATACCCGCCCAATTTGTTTCTATATTTTACAATACGTTGTGATAGTTTTTCACCTATGCCTCTAATAATTATTAGCTCATCAGCAGTTGCGGAATTTAAATTTTTTATGATCCAGTTTTTAGACGTCTTTATAGAACTTGTCCTGAGTGAGGTAGAAGGACTCATTGTGACATTACGCTTTTTATTTGTTACCCAATCAGGAAACTTAAAATAGGGTTCAATGGTTTTTAAAAGGGAATCACTAACCCGAGTTACTTGTTGAAATTGCTTGGTAGAGTTGATATATTTTCCATTGGCTCTGTGTAATAATAGTCTATCGATTTCTTCAATAGACATTCCTAATTTATAACCTTTATAATCGCTTAGAAAACTCGGATTAAAAGGATAGATCTTAGGTTTCTTATTTTCTAAGGCTATTAGTTTTAGGGAGTCTATTCCTCGTTGAAATTTGACAATTTCAGTTGTATTCAAATTCGTTTCATCTTTTTCAGAGAAATCAACAAAAAAATAAACCAGCTGAAGGGTTATGATAAATAATGCTAAAAACAAAATCCCATTTCGTTGGCTATTATTATACCAGAAATGGGATTTTAAATTTTTCATTTATAAAATTCTTATTTTTTAGAAGCTTTAATTGCAGACATATATTTAGCCAACTCATCTTTAACTTTCGGAGCCAACAGAACAAGTCCTATCATATTAGGAACCATCATTGCAAAAATCATTGCATCCGAAAATCCAATAACAGAGCCTAAACTAGCAGCTGAACCAATGATCACAAAAATACAGAATAGAATTTTGTAAGCATATTCCATTTTTTTAGACCTTCCGAATAAATATGCCCAACCTTGAAAACCATAATATGACCAAGATATCATTGTACTAAAGGCAAATAATACTACAGCAATGGTCAATACATACGGAAACCATGATATTACTGATTCAAATGCTCCTGAGGTTAATAAAATAGCCTGTGCATCATTTAAAGAAGCATTTTCAGTAGCTACATTACCAGTAATAATTAAAACTAAAGCTGTCATTGTACATACAACAACTGTATCAATGAATGGCTCTAATAAGGCAACCAATCCTTCAGATGCTGAATATTTGGTTTTTACAGCTGAATGAGCAATAGAAGCAGAACCAACACCCGCTTCATTAGAGAATGCAGCGCGCCTAAATCCTTGTACTAATACTCCGACAGCTCCACCAACAACACCTTCTGGACTAAATGCACCATTAAATATTTGCATAAAAGCACTACCAATCATATCGTATTTAGCCACTATAACAAATAGAGAAGCGGCGACATAAATAACTACCATAAAAGGAACAATTTTATCCGTAACTTTTGCTATTTTTTTAATTCCCCCAATAATTACAATACCAACAAGCACTGCCATTATTACACCAAATAACCATCCTTTATTATGTAAGAAAGAATTGTCACCTCCAGTAATATTTTCAACTAATTGAAAGGCCTGATTCACCTGGAACATATTTCCTCCACCAAAAGAACCACCAATTACAAAAATTGCAAATAGTATGGCTAAAACTTTTCCTAATCCACCAAGACCTTTTGCTTTAAGACCTTTTGTTAAGTAATACATTGGGCCACCATAAACAGTTCCATCTTCTCCAATATCTCTATATTTCACACCAAGCGTACATTCTACAAATTTTGATGCCATTCCTAATAGACCAGCTACTATCATCCAAAATGTTGCTCCAGCTCCACCAATAGATATAGCAATTGCAACTCCAGCAATATTACCAAGTCCAACCGTAGCAGATAACGCGGCTGTTAGTGCTTGAAAATGAGACACTTCTCCTTCATGACCTTCAATAGCAATAGTTTCTATGGCATCTCCTCCTGGGGTGGCATCTCCTGCTCCAACTAAAGATTCATGATGGTCAATATCATCATATTTTCCTCTTAGAATATTTATAGATGTAAAAAACCCTCTGAAGTTTATAAATCTAAAATAAAAAGTAAAATAAGTTGCTCCAATAATTAATGGAAATAATACCCAATAAACTCTAATGTCATCAGAAAAAGGAATTTGATAAAAAATAAAATTTACAAACCACCCTGTAGCACTACCAAAGGCTTCATCAATGCGTTGATCTAATCCTTTTTCAGCAATTTCTTGGGCAAAAGTTATCAATGGAATTACTAAAAATAGGAATGAAAGTAGTTTTTTCTTCATGGTAAATTGAGTTAAGTTTTAATTTTCTAAGTTGCAATATCTTAAAAAAAAGCAGTTATACCAAATGAAATTCAAAATGTTATGTATTTAACTTATTATATCTTTGTTGATAATTTTCTAAAAATTTAAAGTTAGTTATACCGTATGGGTAAAAAAACATTAGTGTTAGGCGCTTCATTAAAACCGAATAGGTATTCAAATTTTGCAATTAGAAGATTGATTAAAAAAAATCATGAAGTTGTAGCCATTGGTTTAAGAGATGGTGTAGTAGATGGTATAAAAATTGAAGTTGAGAAGTCCTATTTTAAAGGAATTGATACAGTTACATTATATTTAAATTCTCAACGTCAAAAGGAATATTATGATTATATAATTTCATTGAATCCTAAAAGAGTAATTTTTAATCCGGGTACTGAAAATATGGAATTTGTAGAATTATTAGAGCAAAATAATATTGAAACCGATGTAGCTTGTACTTTGGTGCTACTGACAACAAATCAGTATTAGTTTTGATGTGCAAAAATTAGCTCATCAGGTACTTTATTGTCTATTTTAATAACCTTACCTTCTTTTGCTAAGATTACATTTTTAAAGACTTTTTCAGCTTCTTGTTTAAACAGGTCTAAGTCATTATATCTACTAGAATAATGCCCTAAAATTAATTGACCGGCATTTGCATCTTTAGCAATACTCCCGGCCTCTTCGGCAGTAGCATGTTTTGTAGTTTTTGCCAACTCTTTTTTATCATTTAAAAAAGTAGACTCATGATACAATAAATCAACATTTTTAATTAGAGGAACTATACCAGGTTTATAAGTAGTATCACTACAATATGCATAACTTAATGACTTATGCGGATTAAAAGTTAAGGTTTTATTTTTGATGACTTTTCCTTTTTTAGTAGTAAAATCCTTTCCGTTTTTGAGATTTTGATAATCACAAATTTCAATTTCAGGATTTTCTTTTATAGCCTCAATATTTAATTTACGCTCACCTATTTTTTCTTTAAATAAAAATCCATTAGTATAGACTCTATGATTTAAAGGTATAGTATGTACTTCAATCTTATCATCTTCAAAAATAAGTTTATAACTTACCCAAGAATTTGAGAGCTTCAATTGTAAATTTATAATTTCTTGAATTCCTTTTGGTCCATAAATATGAAGTTCTTTAGTTCTTTTTAATAAGCCAAAAGTAGAAATTAAACCTATCAATCCAAAAAAGTGGTCTCCATGTAAATGTGAGATAAAAACATGGCTGATAGCAGAAAATTTAATTTTATATTTTCTGAGTTGTACTTGAGTGCCTTCACCACAATCAATTAAAAAATGTCTGTTGTTTATTTCTAAAAACTGTGATGTTGGGTGGGCAAATGTTCTTGGTGTAGCAGAATGACAACCTAATATGGTTAAGCTAATGCTCATTTGACAACAATACGTTTAGAAATAATTTCGTTATTAGTTTTAATTGAATAAATATAAATTCCTGAATCTAGTTTATCTCTATAAAAAGAAATTGTATTTAGACCAACCTTTGTATTGTATTTTTTTTGATACACAGTATTTCCGATTAAATCTTTAACAGAAAACTCTATTTCGTATGTAGTATCTGTATAAAATTTAATTTTAGTGGTTACACTAAAAGGATTGGGCGAGGCAACAATATTTCTTATGACCATTGTCGAATCTTTCGCAATAGCATCACTTTCTTGCTGTTGTGAAAAAACAGCTGAAGAGATTGTAACCAAAAAAATAAATAAGAGTAGTTTTTTTACCATATAGTATATTTGTATTAGAATCCTAAATCTCTTTCAATATTCTCCATTTCAATAATATCATGTGCTTCTACTAACGTAGGAACTATAATAATTTCATCAGGAATATCATCGATATCAATTCCATCAATAACTATTACAAAAGACATGCCATTATTTCTATGTCCTTTTGAATATTGTAAAAATAATAAGATATTTTGTTTTTCTTCCCCTTTACTGTCAGAAAATTCAATAATTATATTATTGTTTGCAAATTTAGTATAATTTTCTGAGAAATCTTTAAAAAATAATTCAATTGATTTCCCATCATTTTTACAGATAGTTGCTATGTCAGTTTTTTCTATAATCATTTATTATAACCTACTGTTTAATTTGTTGAGCTAACAAATAAATAACAGCCATTCTAATGGCAACTCCGTTTTCAACCTGATTCAAAATAATAGATTGATTAGAGTCAGCTACATCACTTGTTATTTCTACACCTCTATTGATAGGTCCCGGATGCATTATTACAATTTCCTTGCCAAGAGAATTTAATAGCTCTTTGTTGATTCCAAAAAGTTGTGTGTATTCTCTTATTGATGGAAAATATTTAATATCCATACGCTCATGTTGAACTCTTAATACATTGGCAACATCACACCATTCTAATGCCTTTTTAAGATTGGTTTCTATTGTAACACCTAAACTTGAAATATATTTTGGTATGAGTGTTGTTGGTCCGCAAACTTTTACTGCTGCGCCCTGTAACTTTAAAGCAAAGATATTTGATAGCGCTACTCTTGAATGTAAAATATCTCCAATAATAACTACTTTTTTACCTTTAACAGTACCTAATTTTTCTTTAATTGAATAAGAATCTAACAGTGCTTGTGTTGGATGTTCATGCGCACCGTCACCGGCATTGATAATCTTTGCATCAATATATTTTGATAAAAAAACACCTGCACCAACACTAGGGTGTCTCAATACCACAATATCAACTTTCATTGATAGAATATTATTGACAGTATCTATTAATGTTTCTCCTTTTTTTACTGAAGATTGGCTAGCCGAAAAATTAATAATATCTGCTGAAAGTCTTTTTTCAGCCAATTCAAAAGAAAGTTTTGTGCGTGTACTATTTTCGAAAAATAAATTAGCAATGGTAATATCTCTTAATGATGGCACCTTTTTTATGGGTCTGTTTATTACCTCTTTAAAGTGATTTGCAGTTTCAAAAATAAGGTTGATATCTTCTTTAGTAAGATATTTAATTCCTAATAAATGTGCTACACTTAATTTCTTCATTTTAATTTTCACTTATAATATAAACGGCATCTTTTTTATTGTTTTCTTGCCAAGAAACTATTACTTTTTCAGAATTGATAACATCAACTTGTCTTCCTTTATAATCAGGTTGAATGGGTAAATGCCTGCTAAAACGTCTATCTATCAATACTAGAAGTTCAATTGATTCTGGTCTTCCAAAAGATTGGATAGCGGTTAAAGCAGCCCTGATACTTCTACCCGAAAAGAGTACATCATCAATAAAAATTACCTTTTTATCTTCAACTATAAAATCAATATCAGTATCATTGGCTTCTAAAGGTTCTTCACGTCTTCTAAAATCATCACGATAAAAAGTAATATCTAACTGTCCTAATTTTATATTAGAAATAGCATAATCTTTTTCTAAAATTTGTATCAATCTATTGGCAAGAAAAATACCTCTTGGCTGTAAGCCAATTAATACAGTATTTGAGAAATCAGTATGATTTTCAATCAGTTGACATGCCAAACGATGAAGAATAATATGGATGTCATTTACGTTAAGTAACGTTTTTTTTGCCATAGAGCAACCAAACCTTGTTTGGGATACAAAATTACATTTTTTTTCGACAAGTTAAATGAATCAAAGTATGTTAATTAAATTGTTAACAACATTCTCTTAGTTTTTTCAATCAAAATAGTAGTTAGACTACTTTTATTTTAGCAAGAAAACCTAGATTTTATGAATTTATTTCCGGCTAATGACGATGATTTGCCATTCTCAAAGTTTGAGTCAATGTTGAAAACGAATAGCGTTTATTTTTTCGATTCTACCGAATTTGAAGAGATCATTTTACACTATATGAATATTGGTAAAATGTCATTGGCAAAAAAAGCATTACAATTAGGTATAAAACAACACCCCACATCTGTATCATTAAAATTGGCAAATGTTGAAGTATTATTATACGAAGATAAGCTTGAAAAAGCTGAAGAATTGCTAATAGAATTAGAAGAGATAGAACCTTTAAATGATCAGATTCATTTGCATAAAGCAACATTATTATCTAAAAAAGAATTACATAAAGAAGCAATTGAATCTTTAAATACCGCTTTATTATACACTGATGATGAAGTAGATGTTCGCTCATTAATAGGTATGGAATATTTGTATTTAGAAGAATTTGATACCGCTCGTTTAAATTTTGCGAAGTGTTTAGAAGTTGAATTTGAAGATTATTCATCTTTATACAATGTAATTTATTGTTTTGATATGCAAGAGCAGCATCATGAAGCAGTAGACTATTTATTAGGGTATATTAACAAAGACCCCTATAGTGAAATTGCTTGGCATCAATTAGGAAGGCAATATTATATTATTGAAAATTTTGAGGAAGCCTTAAAAGCATTTGATTTTTCTATTTTAATTGATGAGTATTTTATAGGAGCTTATTTGGAAAAAGCAAAAACGCTTGAAGAATTAGGGAGATTTGAAAAGGCAATTGCTAATTATTTAATTACATTAGATTTAGATGACGGAACGGCTTTTTCTTATTTAAGAATAGGTAGATGTTATGAAAAATTAGGTAATAAAAAAGAAGCGCTAAAGTATTTTAACCAAACAGTTAAAGAAGATCCACTATTAGATAAAGGATGGTTGGCATTGACTGAGCTATATATCACAAATAAAAATTATCAAAAAGCATTGTATTTTATCAATAAAGCAATACAGATTGATGAAAATAATTCGGTTTATTGGATAAAATATGCAAATATTAATCTGAAATTAAACCTTTTTGAAGAAGCTTGTAAAAGCTTCCAAAAGTGTTTAGATTTAGGCAATTATACGCTAGATGTTTTTGTTGCTTTAACAGATGTTTTACAATTTTTAGGTGACTTTAATGATGCAATTCAAGTATTGATAAAGGCAAAAGAATTATATAAAGATTTTGCTGAAATAGAGTATCGCCTAGGTGGATTGTACTTTTTAACACAACAAAAAAAATTAGGGTTTAAATTATTAGAAAGCGCTGTTGAAATTGATTATGATTATCACACTACTTTTAAAGAACTATACCCTACAGTTTTTGAGTTAGAAAATGTAAAAAAATTATTCCTTAGTAGTTAATACGTAATTTGTTGCCTTAGAAAACATTACTATGAAATACAACCTTTCGTTTCAAGGCTCAAAATTATAAATCTTCAGACTTCGGTTTTCTAAATTAATATCAGTTTTTAATCTTTAATTTATACTAATTTAATCTTGTAATATCGTAAAATTAGATTGAATTATTTTATAAGATTAAGGCGAAATATTTTAGTATCGCCTTTGTTATAGTCAACTATCTTAACGAAGATATTATGAAAAAAGAACAATATAATTCGACATTACAAAGTTAAGTTGGTATTATCTATCTTTGAGCTTCAAAAATCAATTTATGACAAGAAGTTTGAAAGAATATCTAATCATTTCTCTTAAAGGAATAGCAATGGGTGCAGCAGATATTGTACCGGGAGTTTCTGGTGGTACAATTGCTTTTATATCTGGTATTTATGAAGAACTATTAGAAAGTATAAATGCTGTAAATTTCAAAACACTAAAAATTTTAAAATCAGAAGGTGTTAAAGCAACTTGGAAATCTATAAATGGTAATTTTTTACTTTCATTAGTATTAGGTATAGGTATTAGTATTATATCTTTAGCAAAATTAGTTAGATGGTTGATAGAAAATGAACCTATATTGGTTTGGTCTTTCTTTTTCGGATTGGTCTTAGCTAGTATTATTTATATCGCTAAACAGATTAAAAAATGGAGTATTGTAACAGTTGTTATGCTAATTATAGGCGCCTCATTTGCTTATTACATAACAACCTTACCACCAATGGCTGGTAGTTCGTCATCAAGTTTATTTTTATTCATTTCTGGCGGTCTAGCTGTCTGTGCAATGATATTACCTGGTATTTCAGGCGGTTTTATCTTACTACTTTTAGGAGCATATAAACCAGCTTTAGATGCACTGAATAATTGGGATTTTAAATCTATCTTTTTATTAATTTCAGGAGCGGTTGTAGGATTGTTGACTTTTTCACGTTTGTTGAAATGGCTATTTGATAAATATCATAATATAACACTCGCTGTTTTAGCAGGTTTTGTATTAGGTTCTTTAAATAAAATTTGGCCTTGGAAAGAAACACTAACATCGAGAATCAATTCGCATGGTATAAAAGTTCCACTTAATGAAAAAAGCATATTGCCTTTTGATTATAAAGGAGAAAATCAATTAATGTTAGCAGTATTTTTTATGATTGTTGGCTTTGTAATTATTCTTATATTAGAAAAAACAGCAAAACAAAAAGAGGTATAACTTATGGCAAAAATGCGAACCTTTTCAGATAAGTCCTTCCTTTTTATTAAAGGATTATCTATGGGAGCTGCTAATAAAGTACCAGGAGTATCAGGAGGTACAGTTGCGTTTGTTATAGGTTTTTATGAAGAATTGATCTATTCATTACAAAAGATTAATGGAAAGGCTTTTAAACTGTTGTTTAATGGTAGGTTTAAAAGTTTTTTTCAATATACGAATGCACAATTTTTGTTATTGATTTTTGGAGGCAGTACTTTTAGTTACTTCAGTGTATCACTACTGTTAGACTATTTGATTAGAAATTATGAATTGTATGTGTGGAGTGCTTTTTTTGGAATGATTATCGGCTCTATTTATTATATAGGTAAACAATTTAATGATTGGAGTTTTAAAAACATTATAGGTATTGTTGTTGGTATTACATTAGGTGTTGCTATTAGTTTTATGAATCCAGCTAAAGAAAATGATAATTTATGGTTTGTTTTTTTATGCGGAATTATAGGCGTATCTGGTATGACCTTACCGGGATTGTCAGGGTCGTTTATATTAATTTTACTGGGTAATTATGTATTACTGTTAGTTGATTCAGTAAACATGTTATACAAAACTATTATTGATGTTTTTTCAGGCGATTTTGATTTTTTACAAGACGCTGTTCGGATTAGATATTTAAAAATAGTGACTTCATTTGGAGCTGGTTCAGTATTCGGTTTGGTTTTTACATCACAAATTTTAGGATACGTTTTAAAGCGATGGCATCAGCTAGTAACTGCATTTATTATTGGATTTATTAGTGGTTCATTAGGTATAGTATGGCCTTGGAAGAAAGAAGTTTATAAATTTGAGAGTGGGGAATATTTATTAGATTCAGTCGGAAATAAGGTTATAGAGAACTATAAACGTTTTCTGCCAGATATTTCTAATACAGAAACATGGGTAGCAATGATTTTTATTTTGATAGGAATAGGCATTCTATTATGGATAGATTATTATGGTAGAAAATCTAAAATCAATGTATAAATTCGGATTAGTAGGTAAAAACATATCATATTCTTTTTCTAAGAATTATTTTACACAAAAATTTAAAGATCTTGATTTAGAAAATCATCAATACTGCAATTTTGATATTCAAAACATAAAGGAGTTTCCTAATATTATAACTGATAACTTAAGAGGATTAAATGTGACCATTCCTTATAAAGAACAAGTGCTAGATTTTTTAGATGAAATTGATGAGGATGCATCAAAAATTGGAGCTGTAAATACCATTAAAATCACTGATAATAAATTAAAAGGATTCAACACAGATGTTTATGGATTTGAAAAATCACTAAAGCCATTATTAAAAAACCATCACACTAAAGCATTAGTTTTAGGTACAGGTGGTGCTTCTAAAGCCGTTATTTTTGTATTAGAAAAATTTTCTATTGATTATTTAGTTGTGTCAAGAAATCCCGCCATTAATCAAATTTCGTATAAAGAGATGACTAATGAGATTGTGAAAAATCATCCTATTATTATTAATTGTACACCTCTTGGTACATATCCTAATATAGATGATTACCCTGATATTCTCTATCAAGCTATTACAGGTAAACATTTGTTATATGATTTAATATACAATCCTGTTAAAACAAAATTTTTATCAAAAGGAGAGGAAAGAGGGTCTACTATTTGTAGTGGATTGGGTATGTTAGAGCTACAAGCAGAAAAATCTTGGAAAATTTGGAATTCCTAATATTGTAATATTTAACGCAACCAAACAACTAAATTTACATCTATTATTTAAAATAGTTTTGCTTTTTGTAATGCTATTATTATCTTTAGAGACTTTTTGCCAACTATTAAGTTATAATTGGTGTTATAAAAAGAGGAACCTTAAACATTCGTAAAATGTTAGACGAGCATATAGACAATTTAAATTCGGAAAATATTACCGAAGACTCCGCATCAAATTCAATTCCTGAAGCTGATACCCCAAAATTAAAAGAAGAGAATACTAATGAAACTGATTCAAAAGAAGAGATAGTTTTTGAAAAAGAGATTGAGGTAGAAGAGGCAAAAGTTGAGCAAGAAACTATAAAAGAAGAAATTATTGAGGTTAAAGAAAAGGAAGAAGAGATAGTTATTTCCGATAAAGAATTAACCTCTGAAGATGTAGTAAATGAAGATGTTACAGACGTTAAAAGGAAAACTGTAACTAAAGAGATCATAGTTAACAAAGAAAAAGATCAAGAAAAAACTGATTATAATAAATTAGACCTAGAGCAACTCGTTAAAGAGTTTCAAAAACTACTAAAGCAAGGTACTATTCAAAATATTAAGAATGATATTGAAAATATAAAACTCAGTTTTAATCAAAAATTTGGTGAATTATTAAAAGAAAAAAAGGAAGCCTTTTTAGCTGAAGGAGGTAATGAAATTGATTTTTATTATTCCAGCCCTATAAAATCAGTTTATAATGATTTACTTTTTGAATTTAAAACTAAAAGACAAAACCACTATAAACAAATAGAAGAAGAACAAAAAGAAAATTTAGCAAAACGATTAACACTTATAGAAGAATTAAAGTATTTAATTGATAATGCTGAACCTTCAACTATGTACAATCAATTTAGAGGTTTACAAGATAAATGGCGAAATATAGGTAATATACCTAGAACAAAATATAATGATACTTGGCGTACTTATCATCATCATGTTGAACGTTTTTATGATTTATTACATTTGAGCAATGATCTTAGAGACTTAGATTTTAAACACAATTTAGAAGAAAAACTAAAGTTGGTCGAAAAAGCTGAGAAATTAGCTGAAGATACTGATCTAAATAAGGCTTTTAAAGAATTGCAAGTATTACACAAGTTGTGGAAAGAAGATATTGGTCCGGTAGATAGAGAGCACAGAGAAAATATTTGGGAACGTTTTAGCAATGCTACTAAAAAAATTCATGAAAAAAGACATGAATTACAGAAAACGCTAGAGTCAAAATATGAGGACAATATTGTTATAAAGAGAGAAGTAATAGATAAGATTTCTAATTTAATTACTGATAAGATTGATTCTCACAGAGTTTGGCAACAAAAAATTAAAGAGTTAGAGGCATTGCGTCAAGAATTTTTTAAGATTGGCAGAGTACCGAGGGCAATGAATGATAAAATATGGAGCGAGTTTAAAGATACTACCCGTAATTTTAATAAAATTAAGAATGTTTTTTATAAAAGTATAAAAAGTGGTCAACAAGAGAATCTAAACAAAAAGAATGCACTTGTTGAAAAAGCAGAAGCTTTAAAAGAAAGTGATGATTGGGATACTACAACTGATTTAATGAAACAAATTCAGGCAGAGTGGAAAACCATAGGTCACGTGCCAAGAAAATTTTCTGATAAAATTTGGAAACGTTTTAAAGACGCATGTAATTATTACTTTGACAGATTACATGGTGTTCAAGATGAGGATAATAAAGAACAAGTTGAGGCATTCACTAAGAAGAAAGAATTATTAGAAAACCTTAAAAGTCAATCTAATAATGATGACTTAACATTAGAAGTTATTAATTCGTATGTTGATGATTGGCACAAATTTGGTAGTTTACCTAGTAATATGCGTCATATTGATGTAAAATTTAATAAGACATTAAATGCTTTATATACTAAGTTAAACTTAGATGAGAAGGAAATATCAATGTTAAAGTTTAAAAATATTATCAATAATTATCTATCACATAATAATTTACGCAAGATAGATAGTGAGCAATTATTTGTTAGAAAAAAGGTTGATGAAACCACTAGAGAAATTCAACAATTAGAGAATAATATTAGTTTTATTTCTAATGCATCTGATGATAATCCACTATTAAAGAATGTGCGTGATAATATTGAAAAGCAGAATAAACAATTAGATATTTGGAAAACTAAGTTGGGCTATATTACTAGTTTAGATTATTAATTTAACACTTCGGTCTTCAAATTTCTAACTTCCAATTTTTTTAGGTAATTACCACCTAATAATCACACTTCCCCAAGTAAACCCACTACCAAAAGCGGCCAGTACCACAAGGTCATTATCTTTTATTTTGCCATTTTCCCACGCCTCTGTTAAGGCAATAATTATGGAAGCCGCAGTTGTGTTACCATATTTCATAATATTATTATAAACCTGATCATCGTTTAAATCAAACTTTTTTTGTACAAATTGTGAGATGCGTAAATTGGCTTGATGTGGAATAAACATATCAATATCTGAAACTTGCAAATTATTAGCTTGTAAACCTTCCATAATAACTTCACTAAACCGAACTATAGCATTTTTAAAAACAAAGGTTCCATCCATATAATGAAAATATGAAATGTCTTCACCATTTGAGCTTATTAATTCTGGTACCCAATTTTTAATACTTGGTGATGCAACAATTAATTTATCAGCATGTTTACCTTCACTATGTAAATGAGATGATAAAATACCCTTACTATTATCTTCTTCTCTTGAAAGTATACAGGCACCAGCACCATCGCCAAAAATCACAGAAACACCTCTACCTCTAGTGGTTTTATCTAACCCATTAGAGTGATATTCTGACCCTATTACTAATATATTTTTATACATACCGGTTTTTATAAACTGATCTGCAGTAGAAAGCGCATATACAAATCCGGAACATTGATTACGAATATCAATAGCACCTATGGTAGACATATCAAGCAGTTCTTGAACCTGAACACCACAACCGGGAAAAAAATAATCAGGACTCAACGTAGCAAATACAATAAAGTCAATATCATCTTTGCCCAAACCAGCACGTTCAATAGCAATTTTTGCAGCTT
>CAZHYX010000041.1:0-14157 GCA_964536675.1 uncultured Flavobacteriaceae bacterium | reverse complement strand
TGATAATACTTCTGAACCGTCTATATAAACTTTTGAGGAATTTTTGGACATAGCAATTGTTTTAAAGTTGTATTTTTTTATTTTGGCTTAGCCAATATGACTATTCTTTGATGAATAGACAAGGGTGCAGTTAATTCCCAATTTAATTGGAATTAAGGAAAGTATATTAAACTAGGAAAGTTTTATTTTCCCTGAAATTTTATAGTTTTATTAATATCTCTCCCCTTAATTGTTTAGCTAATATAAGAATTTATTATGAATAGTTTATAGTTGATGAAAGTTAAATAGAAATAGTATTAAGCAAATACGAAGAAAAATATATTAAAAATAAACTTTTGAACATAAAAAAAGTATATTTGTTTGAGCAATTTTTTAAAGCGCGGAATCCTTATTTCAAACTACAAATTTTCCGCGCTTTATGTATTTACCATTCATGTTTATCAATTTAATTATAAAAAGAGTGAAATACTCCTAAGGATTTGCCTCAGGGGATACTTCGTTTTAAGAAATTTCACTATGTGGTTTGATAATATTATGGAACGATAAACGCCCAGTCCAATTTTTTAAAGAGTTTTAGTAGGTCTTCTTTTTTACCAACTTCACAAATAAAGTATTCGTATTGCCCATTCGCATCTATACATGCAATCAATCCTTTACGTTGAATAACACTATTGACAGCTTGTAAATATGAATTTGTCCAGTCACTTGTACTTACTGGTCTAAAATTCATCTTTTGTGTATATAGTAATTTACGCAAATGCTTTTTAGTTAGCTTAGCATCTTCACTATAACCCATTAATTTGTAATAAGTTAATATTAAATTTAATGCTCTATGAAAATAGGGTGTTTCTCCGTCTGCTGATGTCCATTCAGCTAAGAAGTGATTAGGCTCTACAACAATTTGACCTTTATAATTTTTTTTATTCCAATTTGGTATTGTTCTAATGGCAATGTCCTTAAAGACATAGTCAAACATTTTCGGATCAATAAATGATAGCCAAACTTTTTCATAAATATCGTCTATTTCAGTTTTGCTATAAAATGAACTCCCTAACAGCGTTACAATTTGTTTAATATCGTCTTTAGTGAAATTAGATTTCTCAAGATTAGGCTTCTTTTTTTTGTACTCTCTAATTTTACTTTTAAAAACTATCTTTGTATAATCTGGATCCTGTGACCAACCGTTTAGATTAAACCCGATAACTGCAATAAGCAACAATGTTATCCTTTTCATGTACGATAAATGAGTTTAAATAATTAATAATTGGTTTGGTTGGGGTTTATTAAAAATAACGTCCAATTTAGAAAGGTTTTTTTATTTGTAAAAGTATATTGATTGGAATTAAGGTTTAACAAAATCCCATTCTATTTTTTTGAATAGCTCTGTAAGCTTCTGTTTTCTGTCAATTTTACAAACAATAATATCATAATGACCTTTTGTTACTAATGCTACTAATCCTTTCTTTTCTAATTCTGCATTGATGGTTTCTAGATAAGAATATGCCCAGTCATCATCTTTAGGGTCTTGAAAATTTATATTTTTAGTAACTAATAACTCATCAAAAGAAGATTTAACACTCTGGGCATCGTCTCCATAAGTCATTAAACTATAATAATCTAATATTTTACTTAAAGCAATCTGAAAATAAGGAAACTCCCCATCATTGATTGTCCACTCTGTAAGATATGGATTTGGTTCTAAAACCAATTCGCCTTTAGCATTTTTATGCCCCCAATTATTGAGTGTCTTTACTGCAAAATCTTTATATACATAATCAAACACTTTTGGGTTGGTAAATGCCAACCATGCTTTGTCAATAATCTCTTTTTTTTGTTTTCCGGTATAGAAATTATCACCAAGTAAATCAATAATATCTGTAAGTAAAGCTTTATTGATACCTAGTTGTTGGGTTCTAGGTTCAATTTTTTTATATTCATATATATTACTACGAAATTTGACTTTAGAATAGTCAGTTATTTGTGACGTCACAGTAAAATTGAATACCAATAATATGAGGAGAGTGAGTAGTTTTCTTATCATAGAGCTGTTTTAGTGAAACTTTAGCTATATACAAAAACCAAAAACAATTAGAAAATCTAATTAATTTAAAGTAATATTTCTTTTATAAATAGCAAGTTTATGTGTGCAATTTAGTAAAAAATTATAGGTTAAGCAATATAAGTTACATAAAGCTTATGTTTTTTAAACAAATGGTAGTTTTTTCTAAACAAATGGCAAACTGAAAACTTATCTTAAGTATTTAACATTACCGGCATTACTAAAAGTGTAATATTTTCACCATCTTCTAAACCATCAATGGGTGTTAAAATACCAGCTCTATTTGGTAATGACATTTCTAATAATACTTCATTAGAGTTTAAATTATTTAACATTTCAGATAAAAACCTTGAGTTAAATCCAATTTGCATATCATCACCTTCATAGTTACATTGTAAACGTTCGTCAGCTTTGTTAGAAAAATCTAAATCTTCAGCAGATATATTTAATTCAGTACCTGCCATTTTTAGTCTGATTTGATGCGTTGTTTTACTTGAAAAAATAGAAACACGTCTTACAGAGTTCAAAAATAAACTTCTGTTGAGTGTTAATTTATTGGGATTTTCTTTAGGGATAACAGCCTCATAATTAGGGTATTTACCGTCAATTAATCGACAAATTAACACACTATTGTCAAATGTAAATTTAGCATTTGATTCATTGTATTCAATAACAACATCATTATCAGAACCTGCCAATATATTTTTTAATAAATTTAGTGGTTTTTTAGGCATTATAAATTCTGCTACTTCACTAGCAGTTACATCATCTCTCGTATATTTTACTAGTTTATGCGCATCAGTTGCAACAAAAGTTAAACTTTCAGGAGAAAATTGAAAGAACACACCACTCATCACAGGTCTTAAATCATCATTACCCGATGCAAATATAGTTTTTGAAATAGCTGTAGCTAAAATATCACTTTTTATTGTTGTTGAACTGGGCGACTCTAACTCAACCGCTTTAGGAAACTCTTCACCATTTGCATAGGCTAAGGCATATTTACCACTTTCTGAACTGATTTCAATGATATTATTTTCCTCAACAACAAAAGTTAATGGTTGTTCAGGAAACGTTTTCAAAGTATCTAATAATAATCGTGCATTGACAGCAATTGTGCCTTCTTGATTAGCTTCAACACCAATTGATGTACTCATGGTTGTTTCTAAATCAGAAGCGGAAATTTTTAATTGTTTATCAGTTAATTCAAATAAGAAGTTATCTAAAATAGGCAATGTATTGTTACTATTAATAATACCTCCTAAAATTTGAAGTTGTTTTAATAATTGTGTACTAGAAACTATAAATTTCATTTAAATTTATTTTGAATACAAATATATCATAATATATATGAGCCACAAAAATTTACTTATCCCGATTTTTCCACAATTTCAATCCAGATTATGCATTGGGGTTTAGTAATGAGAATTCAAAGCCCAAAGAAATATGATATTTTATTAATTTTAGTATAGCATCGCTATGGTTAACTTAAAAAATGTAGCACAGTGGTATATTTCAAAGGGATTTGAAAATGTAATAGAAAGATCAATGTATAATCTGGGTTAAACCAAAAATGTTAAGGTTTTCATAATAAATATTATTTACTCATATTATTGTATAGATTTGTCAGTTACTGAACAAAACTTACTTTATGAAGTATATATTTACATGTCTGTTTTTTCTTTTAAACAGTTTACTAATAATAGCACAAAAACCACAAAAACCCACTTCTTCTGAAATTTATGAATCAATAAAAAAATTAAATTTTTTAGGTTCTGTTTTATATGTTGCTGCACATCCTGATGATGAAAATACCCGACTTATTTCATATTTCTCTAATAAAGTTAAAGCCAGAACAGCATATCTTTCAATTACCAGAGGTGATGGAGGTCAAAATTTAATTGGTTCTGAATTGCGAGAATTATTAGGAATTATCAGAACTCAAGAATTACTAGCTGCTAGACGTATTGATGGTGGAGAACAATTTTTTACAAGAGCCAATGATTTTGGTTATTCTAAACATCCTGATGAAACATTGGCAATTTGGAATAAAGATGAAGTGTTAAAAGATGTCGTTTCAATTATTAGAAAGTTTAAACCAGATGTGATCATAAATAGATTCAATCTTGCTTCTTCCGGTAAAACACACGGTCATCATACATCTTCGGCAATGTTGAGTGCTGAAGCTTTTAATTTAGTTGGTGATGCTACTTTTAAAAGCCATAACTTATACAAACCTTGGCAACCTAAACGCTTATTTTTTAATACTACGTGGTGGTTTTATGGGAGTAGAGAAAATTTTGAAAAAGCAGATAAATCTAAGATGTTGAATTTTGATACAGGTGTCTATTATCCGTCAAGCGGATTATCAAACAGTGAAATAGCCTCTTTGAGTAGAAGCCAACATCAATCTCAAGGTTTTGGTAGTACCGGTACAAGAGGAATGCAAAAAGAATATGTAGAACTCTTGAAAGGAGAATTTCCAAAAAACGGTAATGTCTTTGAAGGAATAGATACAACATGGAGTAGAGTAAAAGGAGGGAAAGCTATCGGAGAAATATTATCAAAGGTTGAACAAAATTTTGATTTTAAAAACCCTTCAGCGAGTATTTCAGAGTTGGTAAAAGCGTATAAGCTTATTGAGAACTTAAAAGATGAACATTGGAAAACACTAAAACTAAAACAGATAAAACAAATTATTACTGCTTGTGCGGGATTATTTATGGAGGCAGTAGCCGATGGATCCAGTTCTTATCCGGGCAGTGAGGTTTCCTTTAATATAGAGGCAATTAATAGAAGTAATGTCAATATAAAATTGAATAGTGTCACTGTTAACCCGATAAATATCAGCAAAAATTCAGCGATAAATTTAAAAAACAATAAAAGAGAACAATTTACTTTAAAAGGTAAAATTCCTAAAGAAACTAATTATACCAATTCGTATTGGCTGAATAATGTTGGAACTTTAGGAATGTATAAAGTTACAGACAAACAATTAATCGGACTCGCTCAAACGCCAAGAAACATAACAGCTAGTTTTAAGCTTATAATAGATGGAACTACTATTGATTTTCAAAAAGATGTAGTATATAAATATAACGATCCAGTTAAAGGAGAAGTGTATCAACCTTTTGAAATTTTACCAGAAGTTACGGCAAGTATAGCTGATAAGGTGATTATTTTTGCAGACTCAAAAGAAAAAGAAATTGCTGTAAAAATTAAAGCTACTAAAGCGAATCTAAATGGAAGTGTTTCATTGGCTTATCCGAAAGATTGGAAAGTGTCACCTAAAGAAATTAATTTTACAATTGCACAAAAAGGAGGAGAGCATATCGTAAATTTTATGGTAACTCCGCCAAGCTATCAAAGTGAAGGATTATTATCACCAATGATTAAGATAAATGATAGAATTTATGTTAAAGAGTTAGTCGAAATAAATTATAACCATATACCAAAGCAATCAGTTTTATTACATGCTGAGAGTAAAGTTGTTCGATTAGATATTCAAAAAAAAGGACAACTAATAGGTTATATTCATGGAGCCGGAGATGATGTTCCTACCAGTCTTCGCCAAATAGGATATACAGTTGTTGAATTAGATGAAAATGATATTACCGTTGAAAATTTACAAAATTTTGATGCTATTATTTTAGGAATTAGAGCCTATAATGTAAGTGATAGAGCAAAATTTTATCAAAAGGAAATTCATAAATACGTAGAAAATGGAGGTACATTAATTGTACAATATAATACAAGTCGTAGAACAAAAGTTGATAAGGTAGCTCCGTATGATTTAGAACTTTCAAGAGATAGAGTAGCCGAAGAAGATGCAAAAGTAACTCTACTCAACTCTAAACACGAAATATTAAATGCTCCTAATAAAATTTTGGAGAGTGATTTTGATGGTTGGATACAAGAACGTGGACTATATTTTCCTAATAAATGGGCGAAAGAATTTACACCATTACTCTCTATGCATGATAAAGGAGAATCTGCAAAAAAGGGAAGCTTACTAGTTGCCAACTATGGTAAAGGTCATTTCATCTATACAGGTTTAAGTTTTTTTAGAGAATTACCTGCAGGTGTACCTGGGGCTTATAAATTATTTGCAAATATGCTTTCTGTTGGGAAGAATAACTTAGAAAAACCACTTAAAAATTAATCTAAATGGAAATAAAAAAATATACTTGGCAGAAATTATATACTTGGGTTTTGATTGCGAATGCTGTTTATATCTTCTTGTTTTACTTACTCATGCAATTATTTTCTTAAGATATGCAGCAACTTGATTGGATAATACTTACAGTTACTTTATTATTTATTGTGCTTTATGGTTCTTGGAAAACCCGAGGCAGTAAAAATGTTGAAGACTTTATAAAAGGAGGCAATCAGTCTAAGTGGTGGACCATTGGTTTGTCCGTAATGGCTACACAAGCCAGTGCTATTACTTTTTTATCGACACCAGGTCAGGCTTTTCACGACGGAATGGGTTTTGTACAATTCTATTTTGGTTTACCCATTGCTATGGTTATTATTTGTTTAGTGTTTATACCTATTTACCATCGTTTAAAAGTATATACCGCTTATGAATATTTAGAAACTCGTTTTGATCTAAAAACTAGAAGTTTAGCAGCTATATTATTTTTAATCCAACGCGGTTTAGCTGCCGGAATTACCATTTTTGCACCAGCAATTATATTATCTGCGGTATTAGGATGGGATTTGGTAACACTCAATATCATTATTGGAGTTTTAGTCATTATTTATACAGTTTCAGGAGGTACAAAAGCAGTAAGCGTTACCCAAAAACATCAAATGGTAGTAATTTTTACAGGTATGTTTATAGCCTTCTATCTGATTTTAAGTTATTTGCCCGAAGATATTACTTTTACCAAGGCGTTAGAAATTGCTGGTGCTAGTGGAAAAATGGATGTTTTAGACTTCTCTTTTGATTTTAATAATCGCTATACATTTTGGAGTGGTATTATTGGCGGTAGTTTTTTAGCATTATCCTATTTTGGTACAGATCAAAGTCAAGTACAACGTTATTTATCGGGTAAATCGGTTAAAGAAATGCAATTGGGGTTGCTATTTAACGGATTTCTAAAAGTGCCTATGCAATTTTTTATTTTATTAGTAGGTATTATGGTTTTTGTGTTCTATCAGTTTAATGCAACGCCATTAAATTTTAACCCTGAAGCTAAAAAAGCAGTTGAGAATACGGAATATGCAAGTCAGTACCAAGAATTAGAAAATACGCATAAAATTGTTGAAGACGAAAAAAGAATATTGCAATTACAAGTAGCTTCAAATTCTGCTAATACTGTAAATAGTGAAAGAATCAAGCAACTTGAAGCTATAGATAAAAAGTTGAGAGTAGAAGCTAAGACTATAATAAAACAAGCTAATGATAGCGTTGAAACAAATGATAAAGATTATGTATTTATCCATTTTATATTGAACAACTTACCTAGAGGATTAATAGGATTGTTATTAGCGGTAATTTTATCTGCTGCAATGTCATCTACAGCTTCTGAGTTGAATGCATTGGCTTCAACAACTGCAATAGATTTGTATAAACGAAATGTAAAAGATGAAAAATCTGACAGACATTATGTAAATGCATCTAAATGGTTTACAGTATTATGGGGAATAATCGCCATATCAGTAGCAAGTTTTGCCAATTTGTTTGAGAATTTAATAGAGTTGGTAAATATTATAGGCTCTATATTTTATGGCAATGTATTAGGCATCTTTTTATTGGCATTTTTTATTAAATATGTAAAGAGCAATGCTGTTTTTATTGCTGCAATTATTACACAAATTATTGTAATTATTGGTTGGAATTATGATTGGATGCCATATCTATGGCTCAATTTATTTGGATGCGCCTTAGTAATGTCAATAGCTATATTGATTCAATCATTTTCTTCAAATGCAAAAACTTTAAAAGCATGAAATCATACAAAATAGTTAGTCTTTGCATTCTTTTGGTTTTGATGAGTTGCAAAACAAAAAAACAGCAAAATACTCATAAAGAAGGTGCTAAAAGCGAAAAGCATGAGCATCATAAAGTTCACGATAATAAAGCAAATGAACAAATGCATAAAACATCTGTATCAAAGCTAATAAAAAGGTTTGAATCACCCGAAAGAGATGTATATCAACAACCAGAGAAAGTATTGACATTTATTGGAGATGTTTCGAATAAAAAAATATTAGATATTGGTGCTGGGTCAGGCTATTTTAGTGTAAAGCTTGCAAAAAAAGGAGCCCATGTTATTGCCGGCGATGTTGATGATGAATTTTTAAACTATATAAAAGAACGAATTAAAAAAGAGCAACTTGATTCATTGATTGAAGTAAGAAAACTTCCTTATGATAGTCCAGCTTTAAAAGAGGAAGAAGTTGATAAGGTACTCATTGTAAATACCTATCATCATATTGAAGATAGACCTGCATATTTTGCTAAGGTATTGAAAGGCTTAAAACAAAATGGTGAATTAATTGTGATTGATTTTTTTAAAAAAGAATTACCTATTGGTCCACCTTCAGACCATAAAATTTCCAGAGGAAAAGTTGTGGAAGAATTGAAACATGCTGGTTTTACAGATTTTGAAGTAAATACTGAGTTGTTAGAAATGCAGTTTATTATTCGTGCAAAGAGATAATATTTTGTCTTGTTAAATATTCCTGTAAGGTTTTCCTCCTTCTCCATCACTGGTAACCTGAGTTTGCCCTAGGAACAAGTAGAGAAATCTTGCAGGATAGATGTATTTATTATTTTTAGAATCCATCCATGAGGTTTTTTTATTTATTGATATAATCAAAAAACCCCCAACATTAGTTGAGGATTTTGAGTTTATAATTTATTAAAAACTATTTACTTGACACAGGAATAGCTAATCTTACTTTTTCCCAAGCAAAGTTAATAGCATTTTCTCCTACAGAATAGTTGAGTTGTTCATGAACATCATCAACAAACTTTGGAGTGACATCAACACGCAAGGCATCTTCTTTTTGTTTATAAGAATAAGCTCCCCATTTATCATTTTTTTTATTAAAAATAACGGTCCAATCTCCTTTTTCATTAGGAATGATAAAAAAACCATATTTACCAGCAGGTAAATCTTTACCGTTTATAGTTACATTTTTATCAAAAGAAATGGTCGTGTTTTCGTTAGCACCGGCTCTCCAAACTTTACCATATTTTTCTAGTCCGCCCCAAACAGTTCTTCCTTTTACACTTGGCGCTCCATAATCAATAGCAATAGCTATACCATCAATAGTTCCTTTTACCTGTTCTCTAGGGCTTTTTTGAGCGCAACTAATAGAAACTGTAAAAACAAAAAGTAGTAATAGTTTAAATGTTTTCATCTGTTTTTTTGTTTTAATTAATAAAATTCAACTTCTTACTTCAATCTTACAATATCAAGCTTTCAGCTTTTATTTCGACCATTCAGTAATCGATTCTGTATTCATTTTAACATAATTAGCATTACCGGCTTTTTTGGCAACATCTAACGAAGTTTTAGCAGCTTCAATAGCGCCTTTTTTATTACCCATAGCAGCTAGTACTAATGATTTTTCACGCATCATCCAAAAAGCTTCTTTACGTAATTCAGTAGCTTTAGTTACCCATGTTAAAGCTTGACTTAGATCTTTACCTGATTTTCTATAATAACTAGCGGCATTAAAGTAATCATTGGCAGTTGGTCCGTTCATTACTCTATCTATACTCGCTTGAGCTTTGGCTTCTGTAGGAACTCCAATTTTTACGGCTACAATAGTATCATCCCAAAGAAAATTTAGTTTACCTGAATTACCGTCAGCTAAATCATCAATAAGAATAGTGAATGTTTCCATATCCATACCTGGAAAATTAATAACTTTAACATTTGTTTTTAAAGCTACTTTACTGTCATCCCAATTTTGAGGAACACCTCCACCTTTAAAATCAGTATAGAAATATACATCCCAAGATTCAGCAGTTGGTTTAGTGAAAATAGCATAGGTACCTTTTTTTAAAGTGTCACCTTCTATAGTAACATCATCGCTAAAAGTTATTTTAGTTCTAGCATTGGCTCCGGTTCTCCATACTTTATCAAAAGGAACTAAATCGCCAAAAATAGTTCTTCCACGCATAGAAGGGCGTGAGTATTCTAATGTAACATCTGTTAAACCAACAGTTAATTCTGTCTTAGATGAAGGACTTGGTGCAGGTGTTTTAATTTGTGCACTTGCGCTGAGCGTTCCAATAAATAAAAACGCTATTAATATTTTTTTGTACATAATAAATAAATTTAGATAGTTAAGATATCAAAGATACTAATGAAGTTAGTGCCAAAATTTTCTTTAACGTTTCTTTAACTATTTTGAAGTGTCCCAAACTTTCTTTTTCTTAAGTAATTGTATAAAAAGCCAAAAATGGCAAGTATAATTAAAGGAAATGCCACATTTAATAATTGCCAGTAAGTCCTTTCTTTAAAAGCTTTTTGTTTGTCTAAAAATTGTAGTTGAATACTTTTTGAACGTAATTTTAGTAAGCCTGAATCATTTAACATATAGTTGATGGTATTCATTAAAAATAGGGCATTGTCATAACGAATTTTCGTCCACTTATCTAAACCTAAATCTAAAGGTTGTCCTTGAAATATTTGATTAGCAATAATATCACCATCAGCAATAATAATCATTTTGTTAGGGTTACTTTTACCTTTATACAGGCTTGTTTCAAAAGGTTTTATTCTATTTGCATAGGCAGAAGAAAATTCTCCTTCTAGTAAAATACCTAAAGTTTGATTACCATTATTATAATCTTTTTGAGAAGGTTTTTTGGCAACTTCATTTAAAGATATTAAACGAGGCGTACCTAGTGGTTTAGAATATTCTGAACTTTGCAATAATATGGTTTTATCAATGGCATTTTTTAAGGTATCAATAGTACTTGAAAAACGTAGACTTACTTGACCGATATTACTAGTTATTGGATGATTACCTTTTGGCATGACCAAAAGATTGTAATGCCACGGGAAATCTTGATATTGGGTTTGATTACCTGTATTACCTGAAGCTAAGCGGATAGTTGAACTTTGAATATCTTTTATAAGATCATAATTTATTCTTATACCATAGCTAAATAGTTGATCAGTCAAATTTAAATCTCTGTTAAACGCTAAAGTTTCTCCGGTTTGCATTAGGCTATCTAATTCGGCATTTATATTATCGATTAACCATAATGATTTACCACCGTTCATAATGTATTGATCTAAGGTAAATTTTTCTTGTTCTGTAAATTTTTCAGATGGTTTAGCAATAATTATCAGACTGTATTCAGTAAGTTGTTGTAGTGTTTTTTGAGGATTTTTACTCACAGAATCCAAAGTAAAAGGTGCTAGCTTATAATATTGCCTTAATTGTCTTAAAAATCCAACTAAGTAGATATCGTCAAGTTCACCATTTCCTCTAAGGATAGCAATTTTTTGTTTCTTTTCGGCCGATATTTTGTGAATGGCATTTACAAAGGTGTATTCTAAATTTTGGATTGAATTCTGTAATTGTTCTTCTTGACTTCCGGTTGTTTGATTTGCTAATAAAGAGATGTTTTCAATCTTATTATTATATTCAATAGTTGCCCAAGGAAAGATAACAGCTTCAGATATCTTACCACCTTCTTGAACTGACAATCTGCTAGGTTGTAAACCTTGTTTTATCAATTCTTCAGCTCGGTCTAAGGGTTCAATAAACCTGAACTTTATATGTTTATTGATGGTTTTTAATTCTTCTAAATGCTGTTTTGTTTCTGTTTGTAAGCGTTTAAACTCTGATGGAAAATCACCTTCTAAATATACGGTGATAACGGCAGGGTCATCTATGTTTTTAAGTATGTTATGTGTAATTTCTGACAAAGTATAACGTTTGTCTTTGGTTAAGTCAAAACGTTTATATGCTTTTGTTGCTAAAAAATTAACTAAGATCAAAGCAATAATAAGAATGAGTATTTTAGAGCTGTTATTTTTCATTCTACATTCAATTTTAATTTGGTTAAGAATAAAAAGAAAACAGTAATAGATACGAAATAAATAATATCTCTGGTATCAATAACACCTCTGCTGATACTTTTAAAATGTTCATTCATGCCTAAATTCCTCAATATTTCTAAACTTACTAAATCTGCAAGCTGTTCAAATCCGTAAAACAGAAAGAATGAAATGATTATTGATAATATAAAAGCTACAATTTGATTATTAGAAAGTGTTGAAGTAAATAAACCAACAGCTGTATAGGCACTGGCTAAAAATAATAGACCAATATACGAGCCTATAGTACTGCCAATATCTAAATTACCTGTAGGAAGTCCTAATTGTATAATACTGTATACATAAATTAAGGTTGGTAATAGGGCAATAATGATTAACATTAATGCTCCAGCATATTTACCCAATACAATTTGCCAGTCTGTTAACGGTTTTGTTTTTAATATTTCTATAGTGCCTAATCTAAATTCATCAGAAAAGCTACGCATAGTTATAGCCGGTATTAAAAATAAAAAGAACCAAGGTGCTATAAAAAAGAAACTGTTTAAATCGGCAAAACCAGCATTTAATATATTAAAATCACTTTTAAGAACCCATAAATACAATCCGTTAATTATCAAAAATACAGCAATAACTAGATAACCTATTGGTGAGGCAAAAAATGAATTGAGTTCTTTTTTTAGAATTGCTAACATATAAAAACTATTTATTTGTTTATTCGTGTAATCTAAACAGATACTGCTAACTGTTTACTGAGTACTTATCTTATCCACACTCCAAGCTTCAGGTCTATCATTAAATAATACTTTGGTCTTTTTCCAAACACCTTTAAAAAAATTAGAATTTCTATAATTTTCTAAATCTTGCTCTGCCTCCCAATAACTATAAGTAAAAAATATATTTCGATTTGTTTTATCTCTATATAACTCTAAAAGATTACAACCATTTGTATTTCTAATCTTTTCCTTATTCTTATTAAAAATAACTAAAAAATCATCAACATTTTCGTTTTTAAAACTCATTTTCACTATTCGTATGAACATATTTTTCAATTCTGAATTTTTTTAAAAGAAAAGATTATTTTTTAATTTTGGTTATCTATTATTCCTGTCTCCTGTCTTTCGTGCTTTAAGCTACTGTCAATAAATTTAACTGTTACTGTATCTCTATAATCTAATCCTAACAAGGTAGAAGCACCACCAACCGTTTTTAGATTACTTTTATATATCGCAATTTCTAAATAATTAGCCGAATTAAAAAGCGCTAAGCTTTTGCCATCAACCTGCCTATTTTCTATTGGTGTACTATAATTGACAATTTCATTATATTTTTGAAAAATATTGGTATATGTATTACTTCTTGCAATAACTTCATAAGGTCTTCCTTTACCAATTTCTTGGAATAATTTTTTAGAAATATTACTAATTACATTCCCATAATTATCAATATAAATAACACTACCAATAATTTTATTTTTTTCATTATTTATTTTAGGATGAACTTCATTCAATTGTTTATATGTTGGAATTTCTTTACCTATGACATCTAAAGTGCCACCTCTGGCTATATGACATGCAACTTTCACAAACACATCTAATACATTAAAACTACTTATTATATTATTATGGATCGTAATTTCTACTATTTTTTCCGGATTAATTTCAGAAGCAATCATTGAAATAATTCCGTTATCAGGACAGATAAAATAGTGTTCATCTAACAAAAGAGCAATATGTTTATTTTCAACACTTAATTCAGAATCTACACCAATAATATGGATACTTCCTTTTGGGAAATTTTGATAAGCATTTTTTAATATATATGCTGTTTCGGTAATATGAAAAGGGGAAATGTGATGAGAAATATCAACAATTTTAGCATCATTTAATTCAGAATAAATGGCTCCTTTAACAGCGCCAACAGAATGGTCTTTGGTTCCAAAATCAGTTGTTAAAGTTATTAAAGACATTTGTTAATTAATATTGAAAAGGAGAAAGTTTAATTACTAACCTGAGTTCGACCTAAGATTTAATTTACAGAATCCTAAGAAGAGGTGAGATT
>CAZHYX010000040.1:6018-14239 GCA_964536675.1 uncultured Flavobacteriaceae bacterium | reverse complement strand
AAACGTTATCAAGCCAATTAATTTATAATCATCATTAACTACCAATAATTTTTCAATTTTATGTCCTTGTAAAATTCCTTCTGCATCGGAAAGTGAGGTGCCTTCACTTGCAGTTATCAGGTTTTCACTCGTCATCACTTCTGTAATTGATCTCTGCATTTTCTTTTCAAAACGTAAATCTCTGTTGGTAACAATTCCTAATAATTTACCAGCATTATCAACTATAGGAATACCACCAATACCATATTCTCGCATACAATTCTGAGCGTCACCAACATTAGCTGTAATTGGTAGCGTAACAGGGTCTATAATCATACCTGCCTCCGCCCTTTTTACTTTACGAACTTCTATTGCCTGTTGTTCAATACTCATATTTTTATGAAGCACGCCTATGCCACCTTCTTGTGCCATTGCAATTGCCATAGCAGACTCTGTTACGGTATCCATGGCAGCAGATACAATAGGAACATTCAGCATAATATTTTTAGTAAACTTTGTTTGGGTATTAACTTCTCGTGGAAGGACTTCAGAGAATGCTGGGATTAAGAGTACGTCGTCATATGTTAGACCTTCTCCTACAATTTTGGAATTGTGTGCTTTCATGGTGCAACTAATTTTAATTCCTGTCTGCGCAAGAATAACAGTTATGGGAAACAAAACACTTTAGTATATTTTGTTGTCGCTTTTAAATTAATTGCAAGCGAATTTACGATTAATAATTGAATTGTAATAGCTTAACTTTTGTTATTTATTTGACTTTAATAAATGGGTACTTCTTTATTGAATAAAATATAAGTTGGAAATGGTCTGAGAGACTATCAATAACCCCATTTCTCCACTATAAAAACCAATTTTAATCAACTTCTAAATATGGAAACATCTATATTATGAAGTCAAAATATTTTATATATATATATAGTATTTATCTGATTATTAGCTTTTTATAAATTTATTTATATTTAGTCTAAATAATCTTTGATAAGATTTATTTTTGTTTTATTTTTGCGCCGTTAAACATTCTAAATATAAAATTAATGAAAAAAATAGTATTAGGGTTTGCCGCTTTATCGGCTTTAATGTTAACCTCTTGTTCAAGTGATGATGACGTAAATCAACCAATAGTTGTAGTTGCACCTACAACTTATGTGTTTGAAAGAAATGGAAATTCTAGTGTGAGTTTTAGTGGCCAAACTACTAGAATTTTGATGGCTGGCGAATTAGCTTCGGCGTTAAAGGATAACGATCAAACTGAAATGCAGTTAGATGAAATGTTCGCTGACGGTACTGGTTTTGATAATGCAAATTTAAACACTTCAGGGAAAACAATACGCAGTAAAGTAGCTGCTTCGATGGATTATTTTTCCTCCAATTCAACAGACGCTACAGCTATCAAAGCACAATTTGATTCTTGGATAGCTTCTCAGGTTTCTGAAGTTTTTCCTAATTGGGATAATGAAGCGACTGCTGGTAATGCAGGTCAATTACAAGAAGCAGGAGGTGGTTCTACTCGTTATATTAGTGCCAAAGGATTAGAATTTAATCAAGCTTTTGCTAAATCTTTAATAGGAGCTTTAATGACAGATCAAATTCTTAATAATTATTTAAGCCCAGCTGTTTTAGATGCTGGCGACAATAGAGCAAATAATGATAATGATGTGCTTGATTCTGATAAAGACTATACAACAATGGAGCACAAATGGGATGAGGCTTATGGTTACTTATATGGTAACGAAGCAAACCCAGCTGTTCCGGTATTAGATGCTGATAGTTTTTTAAGTAAATATTTATCAAGAGTTGAGAACGATTCTGATTTTACTGGTATTGCAGCAGAAATTTATGATGCTTTTAAATTAGGTAGAGCCGCAATTGTAGCTAAAAATTATACCGTACGTGATGAACAAGCTAATATCATAAAAGAAAAGATCTCTAAAGTAATTGGAGTACGAACTGTTTTTTATTTACAAGCAGGTAAAACTACCTTAGGAACAGACTGGGCTAGCTCTTTCCACAATTTATCTGAAGGATATGGATTTGTATTTAGCTTACAATTTACACGTAAGCCTGGAACAACAGAGCCTTATTTGACTAAACAAGAAGTTGATGGGTTTTTAGATCAACTGATGACTGGAAATGGGTTTTGGGATCTAACTCCAGCTATATTAGATGACATATCTAGTACAATTGCTTCAAAATTTGACTTTACGGTTAATCAAGCAAAATAAGTATATATTTTCATAGTATGTTATATAAGTAGTTGTTGTGTTTTATACAGAGCAACTACTTATATATTTTAATCTTAAAAATTTTTATTATGTTAAAAAAGGTTTTATTATTAACACTTGTAACACTAGTTGTTGCTTGTAGTTCAGATAACGAGAATGACCCTGGTTCAACAGATAATTTTGATAGAGGCGGGATGCTAACAAATTTAGCCGACAATATTATTGTTCCGGCTTATCAAGATTTAGACTCTAAATTAGAAACTCTTGAAGCTGCTAAGAATAATTTTATTACCACTACAGATCAATCAAATCTAGATAATTTAAGAGCATCTTGGTTAAATGCCTATAAAGTTTGGCAACATGTTGAAATGTTTAATATTGGTAAAGCTGAAGAAATTTCATTTCACTTTCAAATGAATGTTTATCCAACAAATATAACAGATATTGAAAGTAATATTTCCTCAGGAACTTATGATTTAACACATTCTAATAATAATGATGCAGTTGGCTTTCCTGCATTAGATTATTTATTATATGGTGTTGAAAGTACAGATACCACTATATTAGAAAAATATACAACCAACACCGATGCTATAAAATATAAAACATATCTCTCAGATTTAGTTAATCAAATGAAAAGCTTAACAGAAACTGTTTTGAACGATTGGACCGGTAATTATAGAGATACGTTTATTTCTAGTACCACTAATACAGCTACAAGTGCCACTAATCAATTAGTAAATGATTTTATTTTCTATTATGAAAAAGGATTAAGAGCTAACAAAATTGGTATTCCTGTGGGTAATTTTTCAGCTACACCATTGCCTGAAAAAGTAGAAGCTTTTTATAAAAAAAGCATATCAAAACAATTATCTTTAGAGGCTTTAAAAGCTGTTCAAGACACATTTAATGGTAAACATTATAATAGCTCTTCAACAGGAGGTAGCTATAATACTTATTTAGTAAATTTAAATAGATCTGATTTAACAACGCTTATTAACAATCAATTTGATACGGCTCGCCAAAAAATAAACGTATTAGATGACAGTTTTTATGACCAAATTAATACTGATAATATAAAAATGACTCAAAGTTATGATGCATTACAAGCAGCAGTAGTTCTATTAAAAGTTGATATGTTACAAGCTTTTAATATTAGTGTTGACTTTGTAGATGCTGATGGAGATTAAAAAATTTAATATTTAAAAAGCTAAAGAGACAGTCTTGATAATTCAGGCAGTCTCTTTTTTGGATAAATGAATTTTAGTTTAAAATCATATTTAGATAAAAATACAAACACATCACCATTAGTAATATTTCGAATTGGTTTTGGCTTAATGATGTGTTACAGTATTATTAGATTTTGGTCTAAAGGCTGGATTGATACACTTTATATTCAACCAAAATTTCATTTTTCATATTATGGATTTGAATGGGTAAAACCTTTAGGAAATTACACCTATTTACTATTTTTAATTTGTGGATTATCAGCATTTTTTGTTGCATTAGGCTTTAAATATAGAATAGCCATTATCACTTTCTTTTTAAGTTTTACTTATATAGAATTAATGGATAAAACCACCTATTTGAATCATTATTACTTTATAAGTATGATGAGTTTTTTATTGATTTTTCTACCTGCAAATAGTACTTTTTCGGTCGATTCATTTCTCAATAAAAAATCATATAAAACAGTTCCTAAATGGACTATAGATAGTATAAAGTTGTTATTAGGTATCGTTTATTTTTATGCAGGTCTTGCCAAAATAAATTCCGATTGGTTATTTAAAGCCATGCCATTAAAAATATGGTTGCCTTCAAAATATGATTTGCCTTTTATTGGCGAAACCTTAATGCAGCAAGAATGGTTTCATTACGCTATGAGTTGGTCAGGAATGTTTTATGATTTATCTATTCCATTTTTATTATTGTACAAAAGAACTAGATGGTTTGCTTTTGCAATGGTTGTGTTCTTCCATATTTTTACACGTGTTTTATTTCCTATTGGCATGTTTCCGTATGTGATGATTATTAGTACATTAATCTTTTTTGATGCTGATTTTCATAAAAAAATAATAACATTTATTAAGAGAATGATACATCGACTTTTTAAAATAAAGTCACAAAGTATTTTATTGACAGAGAATTATAAGTACAAATTCAAATCAGTTACTATTGCTATTGTTTCACTATTTTTTATAATTCAATTACTATTCCCATTTCGATATACATTATATAAAAATGAATTATTTTGGACCGAAGAAGGCTATCGTTTTTCTTGGCGAGTTATGCTTATGGAAAAAATGGGTTATGCAAACTTTAAAATAGTTGATACCAAAACAGGAAATTATTTTTATGTGGATAATACAGAATTTTTAACGCCACTTCAAGAAAAACAAATGAGTTTTCAACCTGATTTTATTTTACAATACGCTCATTATTTAGGCGCTCATTTTAAAAGTAAAGAACATGAAAATATTCAGGTTTTTGTTGAAAGCTATGTAGCTTTAAATGGGCGATTAAGTCAACCCTTTATTGACCCAAAAATAAACTTATACCAAGAAAAAGAATCATTTAAACCTAAAAAATGGATTTTACCATTCAATGATGAAATTAAAGGGTTATAAAATAATAATTCTATTTTGCTTATTAGGTTTTTCTTTAATAGCTCAAAATAAAGTATCAGGAGTTATAACGGATGAAACCAATCAGCCAATAGAAAATGTGCAGGTTTTTGATAAAGATTCTGGTCTATTAACCACTACAAATACTAAAGGTTATTTTGAGTTTTATTCAAAAAAAGAAAACTTAACATTATTGTTTTTTTCTCATAATTTTAATGTCTATGAACAGCGTGTTGATTTAAGTCAAGATGTTATTATTAACAAGGCTTTAGTATCTCTTTCAGAAGAGTTATCTGAAGTTGCAATTAAGGTTCGAAAAGCAAAAGTATTTGAGTTGAAACGTTTAAAAGACGTTGAAGAAACTGCTATTTATGCTGGTAAAAAAACTGAGGTTGTTTTAGTAGAACAATCAATGGCAAATTTAGCTTCTAATAATGCTCGTCAGATTTACAGTCAAGTTGCAGGTTTAAATATTTACCAAAATGATGATGCTGGCTTACAGCTCAATATTGGCGGAAGAGGTTTAGACCCAAACAGAACTGGTCATTTTAATACGCGACAAAATGGTTATGATATTAGTGCAGATGTATTAGGTTATCCTGAAAGCTATTATACACCACCAGCTGAAGCTCTATCTGAAATACAGATTATTAGAGGGGCAGCATCATTACAGTATGGAACACAATTTGGCGGATTAATCAATTTTATATTAAAAAAACCAAACCCTAACAAACCATTTGAATTAATTACCAGAAACACAATGGGTAGTAATGGTTTATACACCAATTTTACAAGTATTGGTGGCACTTCTAAAAAACTGAGTTACTATTCATATTTTAACTATAAAAAAGGAGATGGTTTTAGGTCTAATTCTGAATTTGAATCTAAAAATGCGTTTGCACATATTGGGTATCAATTCAATGAGAAAACAAAAATTGAAGGAGAAATTACCTATTTAAAATACTTAGCACAACAAGCAGGTGGGTTAACAGATCAAATGTTTAATGAAAATCCGTTTCAAAGTAATAGAGCAAGAAATTGGTTTGAAGTAGATTGGTTTTTATACAATATAAAATTAGCTCATCAATTTTCAACTAATACTAATTTTACGTTTAACTTCTTCGGGTTAAATGCCACACGTAATGCCTTAGGTTTTAGAACCAATCGTGTGAGCCAAATAGACCCAAACAGTGAAAGAGATTTAATAAAAGGAGATTTTAATAATTTTGGGTTTGAAGCACGATTGTTAAGTAACTATAAATTATTTGATAAAAAGGCAACTTTTTTAATAGGTGCAAAATATTATAATGCAAATAATACAGATCAACAAGGTCCAGGTTCAAATGGTTCTGATGCTAATTTCGATTTTCAGTTACACGATTTTCCTAATTATACAAGTCAATCTAGCTATACTTTTCCTAATTTGAATATTTCAGTTTTTGGAGAAAATATAGTCTATATAAATGATAAGTTATCAATTACTCCAGGTTTTCGTTATGAATATATTAAAACTGAAAGTGATGGATTCTACAAAAATATAAATTTAGATGGTGCAGGAAACCCTATTCTTAACGAAACAATTTATGATAATCAAGTACGTGAACGCTCTTTTGTACTTTTGGGTTTAGGAGCAAGTTATAAACCTTCTCAATCATTAGAAATTTATGGAAATATTTCACAAAATTACCGCTCGGTAACGTTTTCAGATATTAGTATTATTAATCCAGCTTTTGTCATCAACCCTAACATAACCGATGAAAAAGGTTTTACAGCAGATTTAGGTTTACGAGGTAATTATAAAAGTATTATATCATATGATGTTGGAGTTTTTGGTCTGTTCTATAATGATAGAATTGGGTTTGTACCACGTGTTTTTCCTGATGGAAGAGTTAAAATGGAAAGAGGTAATATAGGTGATGCTGTCATGTATGGTATCGAGTCTTTATTAGATTTTAATTTGAATAAACTATTTATTAGAGATAATAATTATAGTTTTAATTACTTTATAAACACATCAATAATTGATTCAAAATATACTCGATCTGAAGAAAATGGTGTCAAAGGAAAAAAAGTAGAATTTGTACCCAACTTAAATTTTAAAACAGGTATAAAATTTGGTTATAAAAACTTACTTTCAAATATTCAATATACCTATTTGTCGCAACAGTTTACAGACGCTTCAAATTCTGTAAATAGTAATTTAAGTGGTGTTATTGGTGAAATACCAACCTATGATGTTTTAGATATTTCACTATCCTATACCTACAAGAGGTTTAAATTTGAAACCGGTGTAAACAACCTTTTAGATAACTATTATTTTACCAGACGTGCAACGGGGTATCCTGGTCCAGGTATTATTCCTTCCGTAAACAGAAATTATTATGCAACCTTGCAACTTAAATTTTAGAACAATTTAAAATTTATTAAACACATTAATTGCTTGCTTATATACACTCTTAAAACTTTCCTGATCGAGCTGTAACTCAATTTTTTGTGTATTAAAATATTCTAATAATTTTTCAGTTGGCATATTTCCGGTGAGTTCATCTTTTGCCATTGGGCAACCTCCATATCCTTTAATGGCTCCATCAAAACGGCTACAGCCTGCTTTATAAGCTGCATGAACTTTTTCATGCCAAGCTGTTGGTGTAGTATGCAAATGTGCGCCAAATTCTATTTGAGGATATAAAGGAATTAAATTAGAAAACAAATGGTCTATAATTTTTGGCGTAGAACTACCAATTGTATCTGAAAGTGATAATATCTTAACACCCATATTACTCAGCTTCTCTGTCCAATTTGCAACAATATCAACATTCCAAGGATCGCCATAAGGATTACCAAAACCCATCGATAAATAAGCAACCACTTCTTTATTAGTTTTTACTGCAATATTTAAAATTTCTTCAAGAATTACAATTGACTCTGTAATAGTTTTACTTGTATTCCGCATTTGAAAATTTTCTGATATAGAAAAAGGGTAACCTAAATAATCAATCTCTTTAAACTGTGAAGCGTCATTAGCCCCTCTTACATTTGCAACAATAGCTAATAATTTGCTTTGCGTATTACTTAGGTTTAATTTTGAAAGTACCTCAGCAGTATCACGCATTTGGGGAATAGCTTTTGGAGATACGAAGCTTCCAAAATCAATAGTATCAAAACCTACTTGCAATAATGAATTAATATAATTAGCTTTTATTTGGGTAGGGATAAATTGTTTTATGCCTTGCATAGCATCGCGTGGACATTCAATAATCTTGACTATATTCATTTCATTTCAAAGATACTGTATTTGGATTGAAGATATGGAAGACTGGAGATTAGAGACTGAAGATACTCAATCTGAAAACAAAATAAAAGCAGCAATTCCTA
>CAZHYX010000040.1:2088-5918 GCA_964536675.1 uncultured Flavobacteriaceae bacterium | reverse complement strand
AGATTAGAGACTGAAGATACTCAATCTGAAAACAAAATAAAAGCAGCAATTCCTATAAATACAACAATCTGTAACCATTTTAATACACTTCCAATATTGGTATTTTGTTTCATATAAGTAGAAATAGTACCTGCTAAGATTGCGATAAGAGAAAAAACCACCAATGAAACTCCCATAAATATAAACCCTAATATAAAAAACTGTGATACAGAACTCATTGACTGACTAAACAAAAAGTTAGGAAAAAAGGCTAAAAAGAATATGGAGACTTTAGGATTTAAAACATTCATAATAAACCCTTGTTTAAACAATTGAAATGTATCCTTTTTTAAGGCTATATCTGACGACAAAGAAATTTCATTACTACTTTTATAAACTTTATATGCAAGAAATACCAAATAGCTTGCTCCAAAAACCTTTAATAAAAAAAGTATGTTTTCATTCTTGTTAATTATAGCAGACACACCAAAAGCTACCAAAGAAGTATGAATTATACATCCAGAAATTAAACCCAAAACAGTTGCAATTCCATATTTTACTCCATTTGTAATACTTTGAATTAATACATAAATATTATCAGGACCGGGGAAAATTGCTAAAATGGCAGTAGCTCCAATAAAAGAAAGTAGAATATTGGTATCCAAATTGAGGTTATTTTATACTGTTATCTGACTAATGAAACAAGACCACTTCGTTTTTAGAAAAAAGAACCAAGACTTATTTTTAATCCAACACTACAGATTATTTTAAATAAAAAATCCTACTTCTGATAATTTATTAGAAGTAGGATTTCAATATACAAATTTTATAGTCTAATTATAGCGATGCTGAATACTCTAATAAATCAACAATTTTAGCTGAATAGCCATATTCATTATCGTACCAAGAAACTACTTTAATAAAGTTATCAGTTAAGGCAATTCCTGCATTCGCATCAAAAACAGAAGTTCTTGTTTCTCCAACAAAATCTTGAGAAACTACTAAGTCTTCTGTGTAACCTAATATTCCTTTAAGCTCTCCTTCTGATGCTTCTTTCATCACCTTACAAATTTCTTCATAAGTAGCACTTTTTTTAATTCTTACGGTTAAGTCAACCACAGAAACATCCATAGTTGGCACTCTGAATGACATACCTGTTAGTTTCCCATTTAATGATGGAATAACTTTTCCTACCGCTTTTGCAGCACCTGTTGAAGATGGTATAATATTATGTATTGCTGCTCTACCACCCCTCCAGTCCTTCATAGAAGGTCCATCTACAGTTTTTTGAGTTGCCGTTGTAGCGTGTATAGTAGTCATTAAACCGTCTGTAATTTCAAAATTATCGTGTAACACTTTAGCTAATGGTGCTAAACAGTTTGTTGTACATGAGGCATTAGAAAACACATTTTCATCGGCTCTTAGTTCTTTATGATTTACACCCATTACAAACATTGGTGCATCTGGAGATGGTGCTGAAATAATAACTTTTTTTGCTCCAGCAGTAATATGTCTTCCTGCTTGTTCCTTAGTTTTAAAAATACCTGTTGCTTCAATAACATACTCTGCACCTATTTCATCCCATTTTAAATCTTCAGGATTTCTTTCTGCTGTAACTCTAACTTCGTTACCGTTTACAACTAGCTTTCCATTTTCTACTTTAACATCACCTTTAAATTGACCATGAACTGAATCATATTTTAACATATAAGCTAAATAATCTACATCTAATAAATCATTAATTCCAACTACTTGTACATTTTCTCTTTCAGTAGCAATTCTAAAGGCTAATCTACCTATTCTTCCGAAACCGTTAATTCCAATTTTAATCATTTTTTTAATTTTATATTGATAATATATCTGATATTCTTAATAATTCTCTATTTATATCATGTTCACTTTGAATTGCTTTTTCTATACTTGTTTCAACTATCCTATTATTAATTGAGCCAACCATTATATTAGACTTACCTTCTAATATACTTTCTATAGCTTTCACACCTAACCTACTTGCTAAAACTCGATCAAAACAACTTGGGCTTCCACCACGCTGCATATGCCCCAAAACAGAGACTCTTACTTCATATTCAGGTAAGTTTTCGGTGACATACTCAGCTAATTCAAAAACATTTTTACCTGTTTTATCACCTTCAGAGACAACCACTATACTTGAAGACTTACCCCTTTGTTTACTTTTTCTTAATGACTCTAATAATCTATCTAAGCCTAGATTTTCTTCGGGTATTAATATTTCTTCAGCTCCAGCACCTACACCAGCATTTAAAGCGATAAAACCTGCATCACGCCCCATTACCTCCACAAAGAATAATCTATTATGTGAACTAGCAGTATCTCTAATTTTATCAATAGCTTCAACAACTGTATTCAATGCTGTATCATAACCTATTGTATAATTAGTTCCTGCAATATCATTATCAATGGTTCCTGGAATTCCAATAAAAGGAATATCAAATTCTTTATTAAAAACCATTCCACCAGTAAAAGTTCCATCTCCACCAATTAAAATCAATCCATCAACTTGGGCCACTTTTAAATTTTCATAAGCCTTTTTTCTACCTATTTTCGTTCTAAATTCATCTGAGCGAGCTGATTTTAAAATAGTTCCTCCTTTACCAACAATATTTTTTACACTACGAGCATTTAAAATTGTATAATCTCCGTCAATCATACCTTGATACCCTCTATAAAAACCGGCACATTCAATTTCATAGTATGAACATGCTCTAACAACAGCACGCAAAGCAGCATTCATTCCCGGAGCATCGCCTCCCGAAGTTATAACGGCAATCTTTTTAATTTGCTGCTTCATGTTTTGATTTTTTTTAGGACTTGTAAAATTATAAATTATTATGCTTATTTAAAGATATTTAGTAAGTTTTATACGAAAACGTTATAGTCTTATTTAATATCTTGCAAAAAATTGAATTTTATAAAAGAAGTTGTTATGATTATTTTTCAATAGAGTCTTTTTTTGGAGTAATAAAGTTTATCAATTTACTTTTTTGCACTATGCTATCTTTCTTTTTTTTATTTTTTCTTTTAAATACTTTTTCTTTTAATTCTTTAAAATTATCAAAATCTACACGCCAAGAAAGGCCTAAACCTTGTGTATAACCTTCTACATCAGTCACATCATACTCAATATCATTCTGTCTACTATAAGCTTTGGCGCTTAAAGTACCATCTTTATTTAAAGGAAGTTCCACTTCTACTTCACCAATAATACTTGAACTTGTATTTGTACCAACCGGTACACCAACCTTACCATTAATAATCAATCTTTCTCCAATTGTAGTAGAAACCGAAATACCCAATTGGTCATTTATTTGATATGTATTCACATCATTTCTACTTGCTATATCATAAGTTAAACCCAGTTCAAATTTATCTCCTTTACTTTTTATAATGCCCGAAAGTACAGAAGCTATTTTTTCTGAAAGTGTTCCTGTTAAAGCAGCGTTTCCATCAAGACCAACAATACCTTCTTCTAAATTAATAAATGACCCTGCGGTAAGTAATGAAAAAAACTGTGTCATTTTAGTATCTTCATTGTTTAATTTAAACTGTAATTCTGAATTTATTACTGAATTTTGGTTAGGTAATTGTACATCAAAATCTATTTCAGAATTTAATAATTGTCCCGTAATTCTTGCTATTAAATTGACATCAATTTTTCTGTTACTATTAATGTTTTCTAATAATACTGATGGGTTTGCTTTGGTGCTGTATATTGCATTGATATTTAAAAAGGCATCAAATGGGTTTCCATTCCAAACTACTTGCCCACCTGGTTGTACAGTAAAATCTTTATTTACAATATTTCTGAACTT
>CAZHYX010000040.1:0-1997 GCA_964536675.1 uncultured Flavobacteriaceae bacterium | reverse complement strand
ATATACTACCTGTATTTTTATCTACTACTATTTCTATAACGGCGTCATCAGTTACTTCTAGTCCGAAATTTAAAGTAAGCCCTTTTACTACATTAAAAATTACTTCTTCTTGTTGGTTATTATCAATTTCATTTTCTACATAAACAATAAAATTAATTAGCTTAGAGTCTCCAATAGTCGAGACATCATTCAATGGAATAATAAACTCGGTACCTGCTTTTGTTTTACCATTTACATCAATAACCAATTCATCTGTATATCCTTTAATAGTAGCGGTACCATCCATAAAAGCGGTACCATAATACGGCATATCATCTTGTTCTTTTGTATTTAATACCAATAAGTTATCAGTATCAATAGCTAAGTTTAAAAACCATCTTTCAAATTTACGGTGGGTAATTGTTCCTGAAAGTATTCCTTCAGTATCTTGTACAACATCCAATAAAGTAGTTGGTAATATTTTAAAAGTTTGATTAGAAAGTTCTACTTTTGGCTTACCTATTAGGTCATAATCAATATTTAAATAAGGAATTGCAAATCCTGTTTTTTCTAAATATAAATGACCATTGATATCTGGATTCTCTAGTAGCCCTGATATAATTCCATTACCAGAAACTTCTCCTCTAATATTATTAATCACATCTTTTCCCAGCGGATTTAATACTTGTAGGTTAAATTTATCAATAGCATAATTTGCAAGAATGGTTGTTTTTTTATTGGAAAGATCAACTTCTCCATTAACAAAAAAGCCATTACTATTTTCATTTTCTAACCTTACTTCTATCGCATATTGATTAATGGAATTATGTCCTTTTGCTTTAATATATAACTCACCTTGTTTATAATTATTGGCATAAAAATTATTAATCATTATATCGGCAGTTGGAAATATCTCTCCGTTACTCTGCTTATAATTAATACTACCATTTACCAATCCTTTTAAACTAAAATTTTCAATAAATGGTGTTATCCCTTCTAACTTAACATTTTTTAAGTTTAATGTAACATCCTTATTATTTTTTCCACTTATGATTCCTGCAAAATCGATTGCTTGTTCTTTAGAAAAAATTTTGATCTTATCAAAAGCAAAAGTGTGTAGTGACTTATCAAAAACTACTTTATTTTGTTTATTATTAGTAGGGTTAATTTGCCAAATATTATCCTTAAATTTAATATCCGATTTTTTTAAGCCTATAACCGACATATTATTTTGGTTGATTGTATGATAAAAACTCAAATCAAACTTTTCTTTTAAATTTTTACCTCCAACAAAATCTGTTCTAAAAAATAGCGTATCATTTAATGTTACGTTAACTAAATTTAAATCGGCAATATTGTAATGTTTTGTATTGATTTTATCAACACTTAATAAGGTATTATATAATGGGTTTTTATTGTCAACCTGTAACCTGATATTTTCAACAATAGTCTGATATATTTCCACTTTTGGAGATTTAACGGTAAGCTCAAACTTTTGTTTATCAGAATTAATTTTCCCTTTTATTGATGTATTTGACCCTAACTTAACTTCAGGAAAAAACACATCGACAATTTTATTATAAATCTTAAAATTAAAGTCAAGAAACTGACCATCTGTAACTGATGTTGTCTTATAATTCGTATAAATACTCCCTAATGAATTAATTGCCAGTTTACCCAATTCATTAAACTTAAAATTCCCTTTAACCCGTCCATCAACAATATCGGTTGAATTTATAGTTATTGTTCTAGTACTATCTTGAAAAACTGACGTTATATTAAAGTCTTTAAAATAGTAACTGTCATTTTGATTGGTATATGAAGCGTTAGAAAAATTAATCGCTCCTACTAAATTATCAAAGGTATTTCCTTTTAGCTTAATATCTATTTTCCCTTTTAAAATAGCCATTGAATCTCTTTTAAAAAGATTTAGTTTATTAAAATTAGAAAAACCTACATCTGCAACAAAATCAAATTTATAAATATCGGATGATAAATCTGCCAAACCCTTAAAATTC
>CAZHYX010000039.1:0-14555 GCA_964536675.1 uncultured Flavobacteriaceae bacterium | reverse complement strand
TCTTTATCCTTTTTTCAGTTTTATCTAGCGCACAAAATTTCTCTGGGCTTCAAGGAAAAGAATTAAATCAAATTAATGATGCTTCATTTGCTCTTTTAAGTTTAGGCGCCAAAAAATTAAATGGAAAAATTGAAAGAGTTACCGTTACTTATGATAGTGAAAAAACATTAAAATTAGATATTACACATTCAAGTTTAGAGAATAATTATATAAGTTTTAGCATTATTGATGCTAAGAGAAAACACATATCTAAAATTTCTAGTGTTAGGTATACTGAAATTAGTACGGATAAATTAATTCAAGTAGAATTTCTTTTAAAAGAAAATTTAGCAGAGGGAACTGAAATTGAATCTGCTTATTTACAGATTGACATTAAAAAATCTAAAAAAAATTTCTTACCAACGTCTATTTTATATAGTCTTAATAAAGAATGGAAAACAGAGATAAATGCGGAAAACTTAATAATTCCTATAAAATTAGAACCAATTGGAAGTGCTAAAAAGTTAAGAGCTGATAATCGTGTGTTTGTAATGCCATATAAGAAACCCGTTCTTAAATATTATTCAAGTGCCTATGTAAGAGATCACAGGAGTCCCACAAGTAACACCAATTCAACTCCAGCTAGAGATAGAGTTATAGACCATAGGAGTTCTTCAAGTAATTCAAGAGCACCTGCAACTAGAGATAGAGTTATAGATCACAGAAGGTCTACAGGAAACTCTAGTACAACTCCAGCTAGAGGTAGGGGTAGAAGACCCACACGGTCAAGTTCAGATGTAAATACAGGTAAAACAAAAGAAGCGCAAGGGCCTGATAATAAAAATCAAATATCACTATGGGATAATTTAGCTACTGATATTGATTTTGAATTTCCTTATGAGATTACAAATATTCGTATGGATGTCTATCCAGACAAAAACTTAAATTCGGGTGTATTTTACTATTTACCTAATGCTTATCACTTACAATGGAATATCAATGAGGGGTACCAATTTGACATGCTTTATGGAACCTCAAAGACTTCTGAAACCTCAGGTGATGTTAGAATGACAGGAGTGTTAACCCCTGGTATTTCGAAAAAAGAAAATGCATTGATAAAATCATTATTACAATCTTATGTAGATAATAACAAATTTATTTATACAAATAAGAATATAGATTTAAAAATTATGCCAATAAAATCTACACCAATAATATCATTATCCGCAGGACTTCAAAGTCAATATGAGATTTCTGAGGACAAAATAAATGTCACAATTTCATCAACAATTAATAATCCTATAGATGTGTCTTGGATAGTAGATAATAGAGTAAAAGAAGAAATACAAGTAGCATTGTCTGAAGGTGTTGGTATTCAAGGAACAATGGTAGTTGTACCAGATAGCGAGACTATACCTGAGCAATTAATACCTGTAAGAATTACACTAGTAGATACAAGAACTATTGGGAAACTTAAATTACAACCAAACAGTTGGAGAACTAAAAACTGGGTTAATCAAACACCTTTCCCTCTAAAATTGAAGTATATACATGCCTTAGTTATAGATAAGGTGAATGGGCGTTATATACCCATGATATATTCTTGGGATTTAAATAATACTGAGGTTCCTTCAAAATCTAAAGTTAAATTCAATAGTTCATTGATGCCAAAATGGATTGAATCAGAAACAGAACGTATATGGATAGATTATTCAATTGATGAATGTGATTCTTGTGTGAATAAAATTATGGATAAACTAACAGGAGGGACTTCGGGTAGTAAAACAAAAACAATCACTTTTAAAAGTTTTCAAGTATCAGAAACTACAAAAGCTGCATTTTTAGAAGTACAGGTTAGAAGTATACAAGCAGACCCAAAGGGAAAAAATGTAATAAAATTAGCATCTATTATAATAGAAAAAGACCTATCAGTAATATCAGCTGGGCCATTTTATTTACAGGAAAGTTCAGACCTTAAATATGAGTACAAATTGAAACTAGTAATGCCTAATGGTAAGATACATGAATCAGATAATTGGATATCATCTGATGAAGTTGATGTATATATTGGTATGCATACTCTAAAGGAAACAATTAGCAATCTCCCTGAATTTTAAAGGGTATACTAATGATAAGAAAAATAAACATATTACTAGTAATAGTATTAATTAGCTTTAATGCATTTACGCAACCAAAAAAGAGTTCTAGGCGAAATATTGATGGTGTAATTATTTATCAGGATATTCTAATAAAAACACGCTATTATTATGTGCCTTATGGTTTGAAATTAGTTGTGAATAAAGAAGGCAGGCCACACTTTAAATTTATTCAAATGAGGTATACAGGCACAAAGGTAACGGAAAATGAAAACTCTAAAAGTTTTAGAAGCTTGTTGAGTTTTAGAGTTGCAAATAATATCCCTTCTAAGACTACCATAAATGCAATTATTTTAAAGTTGAGAAGTGAAGGTGCTAATATTCAAGATTTACAACTTATAGCGATTAGTAATTTAGATGCTGAGCTAGTTTATGCTAAAAATGAGGTGACAGACACTATATCAAAAAGTTTAAAAAATGGATTTTTTGAAAACACAGAAAATAACAGTACAACTCAAAACTGGAAAGAACGGGATTTTATTTTAAGATTAGATAATGAAGAGGCACAATTATTTAGAGAAAGTTTACAAAATAATAGACCGATAATTAGTTTGAATTATGCTTTTTTGGCAAGATTTGAAAGTGATGATTTTGATAAAATTATTACAACAGGTTCCGCAGAGTTTGTTAAGAAGTTTGAAAGGGATAATAAAAAGGGTAAGTCAAACAAAAATGACCTGACAGAAGTTGTAATAAATGGAGGGTCACTTTCTATTGATATCAATACCAAAAAGTGGCCAGATTTAATAAAACAAATAGATCTTAATGAACGGGTTCCAGCAGAGTATGCAGCCTTAGATGTGTATTGTTATGATTTCAACAATGCTATTAGAGATGATTTAGATTCTAAGCGTATTGAAATTAAAGCAATAAGTGTAAATGGTAAAGAGGTTGTTTTTAAAAACACCTTTAATAGAGGACAACCTGATATATATGCAAAAAATATAAAATTTATATATGCTGTTAAATTAAGTAAACCATATCAGTATAGAGTAACCCAGGTGTATAAAGACGGTACTTCAATGCAAACTGATTGGATAACTAAAAAGCAATGGCATGGAATTTTAGATATCACTACTAGTCAAAAAATAGAGAATAATTAGATAATACAATTATGAAATATAAACAGAATTCAATACTAGTGCTTGTGCTATTTTATTTTGGACTAACTCATTGTTTTTCACAAGTTAATTATGATATAGGTAGAAGGACAATTAATGGTATTCAATTATTGCAGGATAGCAACGATGAAAAGGCCTTTTATTTCTTGCCAGATTATCCAAGGATTGCCATAAACAAATCAGGAGATTTTGAGTTAATGTGTATAAAATATATTGGAAAGAATGGAAAATCTAGTGGAGGGTTGTTTCATGCACTTATACAATTTGATTTACCTAAAGAGATATTAACTAAAATAGAAAATGAACTTAAAATACAAGTTCCCGGAGCAAGGATTGTTGGTGCTGTACCCTTATTACAAAATATGAAAAGTGAAGAAGATGTTAGTACAGGTTTTAAAGTCATATCATCAATATTAACGAATACTGATGGTGAAAATCCATTTACGTCAAATTTGATTGCTGCTGGCCCTGCACTTACTCAGGGAGGAAAAACTGCTTTTGCTGCAAAATTAAATGAAGATGGAGCAACACTTTTATTTAAATCTCTTGAAAGTGGAACTTCAGATGTTTCGGTAGTTGTAAGTGGTTACTATGAGGCAAAAGTAAAAGCCTATAATGCTGTTGTAACAGCTGAAATGTCTACAATTTATAAACACTTCAGTAAGATAAAAAATGTTCAAGAAGGATTTACCAAACGTCAATTACGTGATATCACAGATAAAATGATACAAGATCAAATAATAAACATTGATGTCTTTGATCGTTCAAAAGGCTTAGGTGTAAATACTGGTGATATGGATGGAATCTTAAATGTTATTACAGAGAAGCTTACTGATATTATGTTTAATGCAGAAATAGGCTGGGCAAAACAACCTATAAAAGAAACTGCTGTAGAACAAGGTCAAATAAAAGGACGCCAGAAAAGAGGCTGGTTTAGTAGTGTTTTTGGTGGATTTAAATATGGATTAACTGGAATAAGCATTTCTGGAAAAACAAGAAATGATCAATATGTTACAGATAATCAACTGGTTATTAAAAACAGAGAAGATGTTAAAATAAACAAGTTCTATTTAAACCTGAATAAATCTACAACTATTAAAGTACCTGTCACTTCTTCTGGAAATATTGGAGGACTCTATAATATCTTAAAAGAAGATGCAGGAGATAAATATTTTAAAATTGTGAATTTAGAAGATTCAGATTTTATGATGAGAGATGTTATGTTTCTTTTAGATTTAGCTTTTGTTGAGTCTTTTAGTGAGATTTTAAATTCAGTTACCGTTTCCTTTAAAAAAAACTATGCAATTGGTCATGATGATATAACACGTGATATTATTTTTAACAATGCTGATTTGTTAAAAGGGGTTAATTACAAAACTATTTCTTACCCACGCCTAGGAATAAAAAAATCTAACTGGTTAGACTATGAATATAAATTGAATTGGAGTCTAAAAGGGAAGTCTAAAACAATTCAAATTCCTGAAAATAAAAATGAATGGTTAAAATCTAATAACCCATCTATAGTATTAACTCCACCATTTGATAAAAGGAATGTAGAAATAGATACAGATAAAAGTAGTTTTAATTCATTAGGAATTAATTCATGTACCATTCGGTTTTTTGTAATTCTTAATGGAGAGCCAACTGCACATAAAATACAGGTTTTAAGAGCTGATGATGTCGAAAATACCACTAAAATCAATTTATATTATGATAAGAATGAACCAATAATCTATCAAGTTACTTGGTATATAGGGAATACAAAAATAGAAGAAGACCCTAAGCCTCTAGAAGATGAGAATTATCTTTTTTTAATGACGCCAAACCAATAAATAAAGCTATGAAACAAATATTCATCATCATATTACTCTTAAATCATTTATTTATTTGCTCAATACATGGGCAAAAAGTACTGATAGATCAGGGAGTTCAAGCAGAAGGGCTACTCTGTTTTCCAGTATACAATACTCCAAATACTTATAAGTATTTACCCTTAGAAGCCCGTTTTGCTCTTACAAGAGATGGCTTACCCACGTTTTCGTATATGCGTTATATTATAGAAAAACCTTCAAAAGAACAATCTAGTAATGCTATTACAAAAGCTGATGGTGGAGGTATTTTACATTTTTTGGTACAATATAATACTCCACAGCAAAAAATAGCAGATGCAAAAGCTTTTTTGCAAAAGAAATTTAACAATAATGATATTCAAATTAGTGGTCCTGTACTATTTAATAAAGGTAGGTATACTATGGTGTCTTCTATATTAAATCCAAAATCTGGTAAAAAGGAAAATAGAATCATAGAATCTGGCGAAACTCCTATTACAGAAGGTACTAACCTAGCAGCAACTTTTAATGTAAACCCTTTGAAGTCTAAATTATTGTTAGAAAGTTTAAAAATGTCAACATCAGATGTTTCCATAGTATTTGAGTTGTCATTTTCTGGATTAACTGATAGTTATGAAGCTGAAGTTGATATTGATTGGTCAGAAATTAAAAAAAGCAAAAAATTTGATGCGGGTGGAAGCGCATACTTTATTAGTGCAGATATAGGTTTAGCATTTGAAGACCTCCGTAGAGATAATGTTATAAAATTAACAAGTGTTGGTTCAGATACAGCTATGGAAGGTTTGGTGCAAACGGTATACGATAAGCTACTAGAATTAATGTTTAACAAAGTGCCATTGGAGCAAGTTCCAAATGAAAATAAAGGCAGTATTGAAGAAGCTATTGGCTCTTTATTGGGATCAAAAGAAATTTTAGGAAGTAGAAATACAACAGGTTTTGGATTAAATGTTGGGTATAAATACAAAGAACACAAAACTACAGGTAAAAGCCATTTGGTATTTAAAGGGAGAAGTGATGTTAATAGAAATCATTTTATCACTTTTAATTTGGGTAACTTATTTGATAAATATGGTGAAAACCAAAATATTTTTAAAGAAGTACCACTTTGGGACCCAACTTTTCAACAGCGCGATATTTATGTTGGTTTAGATGGAGATGTAAAGAATGAGTTCGAAAAAATGATAAATAGTGTTACTATAAAAGTAAAGAAAAAGCATCAAGATGGTACAGAAACAGTTAAAGAAGTTTTTTTAACAAAAGATACTTTTTTGAAAAAAGAGGGGAAAATTGCAGTTTCTTATCTAAATCATAAAGACACTAATGTTGGCAAGTGGTTGGAGTATCAGTATCAATCAATATGGAAATTTGTTGGTGGTGCTACTTATACTAGCGATTGGAAAAATCAATCTACATCAATGATAAATTTATTTGTACCATTTAAAAGAAGAACGATTGATATACTGGGAGAATTAGAATCTCTAAAAGCTCAAAATATAATGGCAACTTCCGTATCAATTTCATACGATTTTTTTGGTAAAAAACTTACCGATCGTGTCAAAATCCTTCCATCGGACACACTTAGTAAAAAATTCTTTGAAATCACATTACCTAGAGGTCAGGAGGCTGTAAATTATGCAATTAGATGGTTTGTAAAAGGGCAAGATAGCCCAATAAAAAAAGAAGGAATAAATACATATGGAATATTATTTATAGATGAACTGCCAAAAAAATAAAAACAAAACTCCCAAGTATTAATAATATGACAATATTAATTTCACTTTAAAAAAACAATTATGAAAACTACTTTAAAATTAGCTATTACATTAACATGTATTATTGTTTATACACATACTGTCAAAGCACAAATATTAGATAACGAAAATAAGCTATCACTAGTACTTAATGATGGAACACAGGTTACATTGTTTGGTAAGTCAATTAGTTTTTCTGATCGAAAATCAAAAGAGTTTTACTATTTACCACTTAACCCGCATTTATCTATTGGTAAGGATGGCACACCAAAATTTATGCTATTAAAATTTATGACTGAAAATGAAGGTGGGGTAAGCGGAGCTTTATTTCATATGCTGATGGAATGGGGTTTGTCTCCTAAACAACAAACAGAATTAGAAAGAATTCTTAAAAATGGTGAGCAAGGGGCTAGAAGAGGTAGTGTTTTAAAAGGAGCTGCTGATGTAGTTCCTGATGGAGATAATTCTTTTAGAATAATATCGGCATTATTATCTGACCCTAATAGAGCAGGTAAAGTTATCATGGCAAAAAGAGCTATGGTAATACCAGGAGCTGCATCTGCTTTTGCAACAAAAATGGATGATAAAGAAGCGCAATTATTTGTTGCATCTTTAGAAAAAGAACGCTCTATTGCAGATTTATCGCTAGAGCTGTCCTTTAAATATACTGTGCAAATGCCTGCTGCAAAAGGACTTATTGTAATGAACTGGAAAAAAATGGAAACCGAATTTAAAAAAGATGCTGCAAGTTACACTTATGGGAGCTCAGGATACTGGTGGTGGAAAGATGAGACTCGTACATATGATGAAATGCACAGTTTTATGGAAAGTCTTGAGGAGTCTAAATTAGTAGAATTCATATGGGAAGAGACCCTGTCAGATGAACGTATTGGAAAAATGCGTGAAGCATTCTTTCAATATTTTTTGAACAAAATGACAGAAACGGCAAATGTGGATGTTGTAGAACAGCCATCGGAGCAGGAAGCAGAGGCGATGCCAGATATTAAACATGGAAAAAAATACACGTTTAACAAAACCTATTTTAAATCCAGTTTCCAAAAAAAATCCGATACCATCAGGTTTGATGGAAAATTAGCGGTAGATAAATATTTTTCTGTAACAGGAAATTTAGCCGATTGGTATGATGCAGTTCGCGATAATGAAAAATGTGTAAGCGAGGTTACTTTAAATGATTCGTTTTTTGAACATAGAACGATTGATTTTATACTAGACCTAGACGCCATAGATATTTTTGAAAAAGAAGTAAACTATGTTACTGTTAATGTGCGTAAAAAAAGAAATTCGGGTCGTGATTTTAATAAACATTTTACCATAGATCAGGCATATTTAAAAGAACATGGGCCTACAAAATCTATCAGTTACGCTATGGGTAGTGATACAGATAGTGAAGCTTATCAATATAAAACACAATGGAGTTTACGAGGTGGTAAGCTATTTCCTGAAAACCCACAATATAAAAATGCAGATTTAGCAGGAATTACCTTTTCTGCCCCAATTGAAGGAAGATTGATAGAATGTGAGGCCGACTTAGATGAGCTATCTGCCATGGGTGTTGTTAGAGCCACCATACAGTTAAGGTATTATAAATTTGGTAAAGAAGTACAAACAAATGTTCCAATAACAGTATCAAAAGGAGTCTCTATTGTAGAAAAAACAATCTTTATGGATGTAAATACACAAGGCTATGCCTATCAATTAATAGTTGATTATAAAGACCCATCAAAAGGTAAAATGGCTTTTGGATGGCAGCCAAAAATAAATGATGATTATGTATATGCAGCAGTACCAACAGAGGTGTTAGATGAAAATGTAGAATTTATAGAAAAGGTAATTGAAGCAGGAAAAGTTATTGTAAAACCCTCAAGTGATGGTAGTGTTAGTAAAGCTTTAGGTATACTTGATCGCTTTAAAGATGTTCTAAAGATTGTAAAAAGAAACTAAAATACAGTCAAAGAGACATTCATAATTAGAATTTTAATCAGACAGTAAGTGATTCTATGAATGTTTCATCAGACAATTAATTATATATATAAAGATGAAGACAATTATAAAATATAGCATTATCCTAATAGTTATACTTGGATATAATAAATTGATATTTTCTCAAAACACTAGTGATTTTACAATGCAAATTGTATTAGATAAGAAGGTAGATGTTGGAGGATTAACACTATACCCAGGTGTAAAGGATAAAAACTCTTATTGGTATTTACCAAATAAACTAAAATTGGCAGAAAATAAAGATGGTACTCCAAAATTTTCACTAATAAAATGGGTGTATAACGAAGAAAGTACTACTGATGAGGGTATTGGAGGAGGTGTATTGCATTGTGTTTTTGGATTTAAAATTGACAAAGACGATGTGGAAAAAGCACAGAAAGAACTAAAAAAAATTAATCCAAAAGGAAAAATAATCGGTTCTGTTACGTATAAAAGCGGAAATGTAAATGTTTCAGTGCCTAGTATTATTGACCCAAACTTACATGAATATATAGGTGAGGCAAAGGCTCCAATAATGGATAATAGTTATGTAGCTTTTAATTTGCAATTAGATAAGCGCTCTATTTCTTTACTTTGGGCAACTTTTGATACCCCCAACCCAATTGTCAAGTTCACTTTTGATATGGAACTTGCGGGGTATAACTCTCCAATAGAGGCAATTATTATTATTAATTATGATAAAGTATATAATACTAAAAGTTTTAAAGCAGGAATAGCTACTTCATGGGCTTCAGGAGATATAGATAGGCTTGTTAAAGAAACAATAAATAATGGTGCTATTAAAGTTGAAAAAACAGGAGCTAATTTTAAACTTAAAACAGCGATTGATGCGGCCATAAATCAGGCTACTGAAGCATTTTTTGAGCAAGATTTAGACGCATTAACGCAGTCAACTCCACTGTCTAAGAATAGTTCTGCCTCAGCCTCAGCATTATTAGCAAAAAGAAAAAAAACTGTACTTGAAGAAAGAGATAAGATAATAAAAAGGAATAATGCTGAAAAAGAATCAATTGACAAAAAAAATATAAAAGCTAAAGAAAAAACATCTGCCACAAAAACAGCTGCCGAAAAAGCAATAGCTGCTGCAAGAAAAAAAGCAAAGGATGCAAGAATTGATGCTGATAAAGCAAGAGAAGCTGCGGATAAAAAATCAGCTGACTTAAAAAAGGCAGTCAATGAGGCAAAAAAAGTGAACGCGAGTGATGATGCTAATGCTGAAAAAAAAGCAACTGCCAAAAGAAAGGTGAATACTGCAAGAAATAATGCAAACAGAGCAGAGGTAAAGGCTGTTGTAAAAGAAAAGGCTGCAAAAAAAGCAGTCTCTGATGCAGAAGCAGTAGTAGCAAGTAGGTCAGGTGATTTGACAAAATCTGCGCCAGTTATCAAAGCTGAAACAGAAGAATTACCCGAAATGCCATCGGTACAGATTACAGCGTCTTATTCTATCAAAAAAATCAGAAAAACAGGTATAGATTCAATAAGTTTTAAAGAAAGCCATCCAACGGTTATTAATGCTCCTTTTGGAGGTAATTTGGGGGTGAGTAGATCTGATTGCTCCCAATGTTTTGTGGAAACCAATCTAGACGATGACGTATTCAAACAGCGAGAAATAATAGCATTATTAGACGGGTTAAACGAAAATGATTTTGTTAAATATATTAATTACGGAACTGTACAATTACGTAAAAAACACGAATCAGGAAAAATCACCTATAAACAAATTAGAATTACACGGAATGAATTTAAAAAAGAAGGGAATTTATTTAAAATGATTTATGGATGGAAAGGAGATGTTAATAGGTCTAATTGGTTTAATTATGATTATCAGGTTAATTGGAGCTTTTTTGGAGGAAAAAATATTGAAACAGACTGGGTGAGCACAAACAAAAGTGTGATTACCTTAAGTCCTCCTATTTCTAGAAAAGTAATTACTATTCGTGCAGAAAAAGAACTTTTAATAGCGAGTGAAGTTAGAATTGTAGATGTTAAAATTTACTATAACCTAGGAGGGAGAGATTTGATAAAACCGTTTACTATATACCCTAAAGATGAGGTTTTAAGTGGTCAAATAGATTTTATGCTACCTATTGGAGTACAAGAGTATGACTACGAAATTACATGGAGATTATTCGGAAATAGAGAGGTGAAATCTGGCAGAAAAACTACAAGTACAGGAATACTTTTAGTTGATGAATTACCAAATGAATAAATATTGAAATAAATAAATTTTAAAAACAATTAATTATGAAACACAAAATCAATTTTATTTTAGGAATAATACTATTTATATGTATTATACAAGTTCAAGCCCAAGAAACAATTAAATTTCGATTAATCATTAATGATCATGAAGGTAAACCTCTAACAGGAATGCTTAGAATAGAAACTTCAATAGAAGTAGATGGTTATGAAGATACAAATTACCAAGATATAAATGTTTATAATGGAAAAGCATACTTTCCTGTCGAAATGAAAATAGAGGAAGGAGATTCAGGAACAATACTTGTTGGTTATTACCCTGCTGAAGAACCTTATAATAGAATTCTAAGTACTCCTATTTTAGATGATGCTAAATTTAGAATAGAATCACGCACAATTGAGTTTATACTTCCAGATAGAAACGAACTTTTTTTTGAATTATCTTTTGGTTACGACAAACAAGAGATTATCAGCTCAACTAAGACTGGTGCCGAACGTGAAGCTTCAAGATCTGAAGAAATATCCGAAATGATTAAAACTTATGCTGAAGCAGGTTTAGATATTTGGGTTTTTTCTGCAAAAGGAGGAGGAGAAATGGTAGAAAGTGAATCGGAAACGAATACTATTGTAGATAGAGAAATGACAGAAGATGAAGTGAGTAAAAAGTATATTGTTAAGATTCCAACTGGGGGGTTAATAATTAAACAGACAAACAAACCAGAATAATATTAAGGAAAAATAAGGTTTCAGGTTTAATTTAATTGGCGAAAAGGAGATTAGAAAAAATGTTGTTAACAGCAGTAAATTCATCGAACTAGAAGATGGGTGTTAATAGTAAATTACGAACATTAATTTTAAAGTAAACATCATGAAAAATTCTATAAAGAGATTATTTGTAAGCGCTTTAATTTTATTTTTTACAGCTAAAATTCAAGCACAAAAAGTTCAATATTTTTATTTTGCTCCAGAAGCGTCTATGCAACAGGCGTTTGGCGATAAAGCAAAGGTATTTAACCGAAACAATCACAATGGAGAATCTTATACAGAACTACCAGGATACAAGTATGTATTAATAAAGTCGAGCAATTTTACTGATTTCGAATCTATTGCATCACCAAATATGTTAAAAACATATAATAGACTTACTTCAAATACATCTCTTAAAAAGGAGATTGACAATTTATTGAAGCTATCAAAGGGTATGGTTGATGTAAATGTAATGTTAGTTGATGATCGTACAGGATTTTCTACTACCAGTCTTTTCTGCCCTAAAAGAGACACTACAGATAATCAATTATTTGTATGGCCTTGCGCAAGGATTAAGAAAAAGAAGACAGGTCCTAGATATTTGGGTCAAGTGTTTTTAGGAGAAAGAGCGGCCTTATTAGACGTAGCAAAAACAGGTGGTTTTATTAATTGGGAAGGAACGATAATCCATGAATTTTCGCATACTCAATTTTTACCCGATCCCAAATTTGGAAAAAATAAATGGAAAAGTGTAGGTATTTCTTATGGTGGAGATGCAGGGCATTGGTTTTCAGAATTAATGGCCGATGAACAAATGGCATTAGATGAAGGTATGGGTTACTTTTTTGGATTGGCTCATAACCCCCAAGCTGCACAAAATTTGATCGATTTTTTAAATACCAAAAGTCCTCGCTTTTTATTGGGGAGTCGTTCATTTTTAACAGGAATCTTTAAGATGTGGAATAGCCCTCATAGAATAAAATATTCGGGTCTAGTGTCTAATTTGCCAAGTTGGATAAATCTTGTGAACACCCCTTTAGAAGGTAATTACGAACTACGCGAATATAAATGGCTAGATGTACCCGGAAAATACATTATGTATAACGAGCAAATGTCTGAAGCCTATTTTTATTTGTACCATAGATATGCATTTGTCGATAAAAAAAAGGCCTACAAACGCGTTTATTTAACAGCAAAAGAAATGGCGCAACCAAATGTGCACAATCGCTATCCGACCTTTGCTGTAAATCATATGGCTAAAAATATGGAATTGTATGCCAGCTCTGTACCAGGAGAACACGATGCCAATAATAATGTATTGGTATCTAGTATGTTTGCTTATGGTTTAATGGATTTGCTTACCCATTTTGGAATGACAGAAGAAGACTTTAAAAAGAAACTTCGTAAAGATCAATCAGGAAGTGCTTTACCACTGGCATATACGCAATACTGGAGTCAAAGAGAAAAGTTAAAAAAACTTGTTTGCCCATTTCTGGGAGGAAGTGATTGCCAAAGTGGAACAGGAAATATTGATATTTTAAAGGCAACAGAAGTGGCGAGAGACTTTTTTATTGATTCCAATTTAATTCTGAAGCAACCATTCTAACTGATCTTAATTTAAGATTTCGATATAAAAATTCTAAGAGTAAAATTCCATACTGTATTGATTGTCCTGAAGAATTTGGCAAAATAGCAACAGAACACGACCTTATTCTAAAACCAGCAAAAGTAGAATAGAAGTAACAATCATTATTTTTAAACACAGCAACTATTAATAACTATAAAATGAAACCAATTAAATCTATTTTCTTATTAATCGCTTTGTCCTTTTTGTTTTGTGTTACAGCCTGCAAAGAAAAAGCACCAAAACAAAATCCTGCATTAGCATCTATAGATTTAAAACGAGGAGATTTGGTACTCTGTTATGGAGAACAATTTGGCGACGTTAATTTCTCATTGTCATGCGATTATTCTGTACGTGAAACATTTGATTTGGCCTTGGCTTTATTACATTCTTTTGAGTATAGCGAAGCTGAAAAAGCTTTTGTAAAAGTGTTAGATGCTGACCCTGAATGTGCCATGGCATATTGGGGTCTTGCAATGAGTATTTATCATGCTGCTTGGTTTCCGCCTACTGAAAAAGAATTAATAAGAGCTTTAAAAATATTGGAGGTTGCTAAATCAATTGAAAAAGGCGAGAAAGAAAATGATTATTTTGAAGCCATTGCTACTTTTTATGCTGATTGGGATAAAATAGATCATAAAACAAGAGCTAAAAAATATGAAAAAAAAAGGAAGACATGTATTTAAAATACCAAGGCGATACAGAAGCTGCCATTTTTTACACGTTGGCGCTATATTCTACAAGAGACCGAGTTGGTAAAGAGTATGTAAATGAACATAAGGCAGGTGCAATTTTAGAGGCGCTATTTAAAGAACAACCCAATCACCCAGGCATTGCTCACTATATTATTCATAATTATGATAATCCAATATTGGCACCAAAAGCTTTAGCAACTGCAAGACGATATGCGGAAATTGCACCCGCTTCGTCTCACGCACAACACATGCCTTCACATATTTTTACACGATTAGGTATTTGGAATGAATCTGTCGAATCGAATTTATTATCCGCAGAAAGCTCAAGGTGTTACACAGAATCCATAAATTTGAACGGTTCTTATTTTGAAGAATTACACGCTATAGATTATTTAGTATATGCCTACCTTC